>DATGTY010000099.1:0-2244 GCA_035301605.1 Chitinophagaceae bacterium
AGAAGCCTGTGCATGATAACTATGACCTCTATGGATAAAGATAGAGGGATTAATATCGTTTTCCTTAAGATACTGTTGCAATGCCCGCATTCCTTCTTCATCCTCTGTAGCCATTGGTTTTTTAGCAAAAATTGTGATCGGTTTACCCCGACTGGAATTAATTTCTACCCAATATTTTCTGGACGTAATATCCCAATTTGCGCTATTATTAAAACTGGACATGAAGCTACGATAGGAAGCAAATCCGTCTTTATCTCCATAGAAGAAAACTTCTTCGTAAATATGACCTTCTGCATTGGTTAATTCTTCATACGGAATATAATCTAATGGAGGTAAATTCAGTTTTTCAGACATCTGATCGGCCCAATCTCCGGCAGCACTATGAGAATTTCGGGTATTAAATAAGGTAGCTAACAATCCATAGATAACTTTGCCTCGCTCATTGTTCTTTGCCTTCATTTTCTGGAAATTCAGATTGACTTGTTGCTGTAAATTATCTAACAACACAGAATCATCAATACTACCAAATGCATCTGCAACATCTACTGCATTAGCTAACCCTTTCGTATTTTGTAATCCGCTGACAAATTTTCGCATGAGCAAACTCGCCTTGGAGGTTTCCATCGTACTCAAAAAAGGATCCAGAGTATTATAAGCCGCAGAGAGCGTAATAAACTTACGAAAACGATCTAATACAACTGACATTAAAAGATGCTCTCCACTCTCGGGTTTCATTCTCTCCAATAACCTATGATATAAACCGACAAAGCTGGAAGTATAAATTTCTTCCTGACTATTCACTAAAACATAATATATCTCTTGCGGAGTGAGTTCTTCAGCAGCAGCAAAACGAATTCTATCAGGACTTTCATGCAATTCGTTTACCATTCGAACATATCGTAGGGATCTATTTTTAACATTGAATTCCATATCCTTCACGCCAACAGGAGATTCCCCTTTTAACGTCCTCATATTCATATCAATCAGGGTTTTCACAGACAGACTATAAAAATCATCCTGATTTTTAGAAAGTTTCTTCAATTTGGAAATACTATATTCTCCTCTATTTATATAATCTACAAAAGGCAAAAGCTGAATAGCTTTACCGGAGGAACCTATAGCAACAATAGTTTGAACTAATGAATCCGGGTTTTTACGGATTTTTCGCCCCAAAACAGTATAAGAAGATGCAAAATTATATACTTTTACAGGATAATTAACGGCTATACTCGCCACAACAGAATCTATAAATGGTGCATCTACAAGATCTGAGTAATTTTGATTCAAAGTTCTCAAAAAATCTTCAGGATGCTCTTTCGCATATAAGCGCAAAAGCGCAAGTCGTGCTTTATTATAACCAAAATTCTGAGAAAACTGTGTCACATTAATACTTGCAACTTCGTAAGAAACATTTTTCACGTAAGGTGCAATGCTTTTCCCATTTCTGGCAGCATGAAGCATCTTTGAAAAATTATCAACCAACACAATCGCATCCTGAGGTTGTAACAGCCCTTCCCGTCTCGCTGAATTATAATGTTGCAACATCTTATAAATGCTGTTCAGATAAAATATCTTATGTCTTCTATCCGATGAGGCATGTTCTATATCAGACCGCATCTTATTTACTTTATTATAAATAGCATGCGTCACTTCCTTATTCATTTTTTTATCATTAGAAACCTCTACCAACTGATCCTTTTTCCCATCAAAAAGATCCGTTTCTCCCTGGGCTTTTGATATTTTATCATGCCACAATTGCAAATAAATAGGAATAAGATTTGAAGAAGTGTCGTTAAAAACAGACTGTTGTTGACTCATCTTCACCGACGCCGAGGATGAGGTAAAAAATCCACAACTTATAATTGCTACAATGAAAAAGATAAAGAAACGCTTCATTACTTTATTAAAATTAATTTTACTACAAAATGCACCGCAAATTTACAGCCAAACTTTAAACTAACTCAAGGAATCTCGCTTTAATACAGTGAATTACCGCTTTTTTAACAAAGGTAAGCCTTTCACATTCAATCCTTACCTACTTTTTGTTTCCATTATCCTTCTTTTTATTATGCCATGCTTCGTCATTAATTTATTCATCCTATAAGTTATTATAAATCAATATTGTTTTTTACTAAAAATATTTATTTCATTTCAGGAAGCTTCAGATTAGTTAATATCCGAAATTGAACTTATTTTTGTGCCCGGAAATAATAAATCCATATATGAACTTTAATAGTATCTTCA
>DATGTY010000100.1:0-4309 GCA_035301605.1 Chitinophagaceae bacterium
TGTAGTTTCATCAATACCGATATTGGCATTAGAGTAAAAAGTGGAGAAGGAAAAGGAGGAAAAGTACACGATATATACATTGAAGACGTTTATATGGCAAATATTAAGAAATCTGCTATCTTATTTAGTACCTATTATGAAGATAAAGGAACCAATAGCAATCTGTCAAAAAAAGACCTTTCTCATTTGGATATTCCGGAATTTAGCCATTTTTATATGAATCATATTTACTGTAATGGGGCAGAAGAAGCCCTTTCAATGCGGGGATTGCCCCAGGTTTCAATCCATCATATACACTTTTCTAATGTGAATATTAATGCTGATCAGGGTATTTCTGCTACAGATACTTCTCATATTTATTTTGAAAATGTTATAATAAATAGTCAAAATAAATGATATAAATAAAAGCACAGTCTTTTAAAACTTAAATGAATGAAATATGAATAAAGCATCAGTAATAAGATATGTCATAATCCTGTTATTAGGAGTTGTTATTTCTTCCTGTGGAAATAATAAATCAGCTAGTCAGCGTAACGGCTGGGATAAACTGGCTGAAATAAGGGATAATATTCAATCACCTACTTTCCCGGATAAAGATTTCTCTATAATGGATTACGGTGCAGTAAAAGACAGTACCAAAGACTGTTTGTCTGCTATTAAAAAAGCGATTACTGCCTGTAACGAAGCAGGCGGAGGAAGAGTAATTATTCCATCCGGAACTTATTTTGTAAAAGGACCTATTCATTTAAAAAGTAACGTAAACCTTCATTTGATGAAAGGAACAGTCCTGAAATTTAGCAATAATCCGAATGATTATTTGCCAGTCGTATTGACTCGATTTGAAGGAATTGAATTAATGAATTATTCCCCGTTGATTTATGCTTATAAGAAAAAGAATGTTGCGGTTACAGGGCAGGGGGTATTGGATGGTCAGGCGAATAATGCGCACTGGTGGCCTTGGAAAGGAAAAAAAGAGTACGGTTGGGAACCAGGAATGCCTTCTCAGCTCGATTCTGCTAATCGCCCTGCCTTAGCAAAGGTGGCTGCTGAGGGTGTTCCGGTTAAGGAACGGATATTTGGCGATGGACATTATTTAAGACCTTCCTTTGTAGAACCGTATTTATGTGAAAATGTATTGATAAAAGGAGTAACGATTAAAAACTCTCCTTTTTGGATACTTCATCCTACTCTTAGCAAAAATGTGATTATTGATAGTGTGACTACTGTTAGTTATGGCCCTAATAATGACGGTTGTGATCCGGAATCCTGTGTCAATGTCTTGATTAAAGATTGCTTTTTTAGTAATGGTGATGATTGTATTGCTATTAAAAGTGGTCGCGATGAAGATGGTCGTAGGATAGACATTCCATCAAAGAATATTATTATCGAAGATTGTCAAATGAGAGATGGTCATGGCGGTGTGGTCATAGGGAGCGAAGTAACCGGTGGTGTTGAAAATGTCTTTGCACAAAATTGTGAAATGAATAGCCCACATTTGGATCGGGCCATTCGTATTAAATCAAATGAACGTCGAGGTGGGGTTTTAAAGAATCTGTATTTTAGAAATATTAAAGTGGGGCAGGTACATGAAGCTGTTATTAAAGTGAATATGTTCTATGGCGATGAAACAGGAGACTATATTCCAACGCTTGATAGTGTATTTATTGATCATATTGTAAGTCAAAAGAGTGAATACGCCATCAATATCCAGGGAATTGAAGGAAACCCCGTAAGTAATATATTTATCAATAACTGCACCTTTAATAAAGTGGAAAAGAAGAATGTCATTAAGCGGGTAGAAAACTTAATAATAAAGAATTCGACTGTGAATGGGCAGCAGATAAAATATAATAGGAAATAGGGCTGGCAATCGTTACCGGTAACGATTGCGTAAATAAACACTTCATTAAATTTGGAAATACCTCTTGTTATAGATAAAATTGTGATGTTCGAAGGTAATTTTGGATAGACTTTTATCCAAGAAAATGTCATAGATATAAAAAAACGGCTATTAAAAGATGAAAAAAATTACATTATTGGGGTGCTGCATCCTCCTTGTTGGAGGACTGTTTTTTACCTCTTGTAACAATAACAGTAAGCAGGAAAAACCCATAACCGGTTGGGATAAGTTAGCTGGAATACGGAATAATATTCAACCACCGACTTTTCCGGATAAAGATTTCTTTATTATGGACTTTGGTGCAGTGCAAGACAGTACTAAAGACTGTTTGCCTGCTATTAAAAAAGCCATTACGGCCTGTAATGAAGCCGGAGGGGGACGAGTAATTATTCCGGAAGGAACCTGGTTTGTCAAAGGGCCCATTCATTTGAAAAGTAATGTGAACTTACATTTGGAAAAAGGAAGTGTTTTGAAATTTAGTACCCATCCGGATGATTATCTACCTGTAGTATTAACTCGTTATGAAGGATTAGAATTGATGAACTATTCCCCGTTGATTTATGCTTATGAGAAAGAAAATATTGCCATTACCGGAAAGGGCGTTTTAGATGGACAAGCGAGCAATGAACACTGGTGGTGGTGGTGCGGTACTAAGAGATTTGGATGGAAAGAAGGACAGCCGTCTCAAAGAGATTCGGCTAATCGTCCGGAACTTGCCAGGTTAGCTGCGCAGGGAGTTCCTGCCAAAGAAAGGATTTTTGGAAAAGGACACTATCTGAGACCTACCTTTGTGGAACCTTATAAATGCAAAAATGTGTTGATTAAAGGCGTCACTATTAAAAATCCTCCTTTTTGGATTCTTCATCCTACCTTAAGTAAAAATGTAACCATTGATGGCGTAACTACTATTAGTTATGGCCCCAATAATGACGGATGTGATCCGGAATCTTGCGATGGCGTTTTAATTAAAAACTGTTTTTTCAATACCGGAGATGATTGTATTGCCATTAAAAGTGGTCGGGATGAAGATGGACGTAGAATAGGGGTGCCTACGAAAAATATCATTATAGAAGATTGTCATATGGAAGATGGTCATGGAGGAGTTGTTGTGGGGAGTGAATCTTCTGGAGGAGTTGAAAATCTATATGTTCAGAATTGTAAGATGAACAGCCCTCATTTGGATCGGGCTATTCGTATAAAGTCGAATGCGAGAAGAGGAGGAACATTAAAGAATTTTTATTTTAGGAATATTGAAGTAGGGCAGGTGCATGAGGCCGTTATCAAGATCAATATGTTTTATTTCAACGAGAAGGGAGACTATATCCCCACACTGGATAGTGTCTTTATCGATCATGTAGTTAGCCAGAAGAGCGAATATGCCATTAATATTCAGGGAATTAAGGGGAAACCGGTAAAAAATATTTTTATTGATAGTTGCGAATTTAATCATGTAGAAAAGGAAAATGTGATTACGGAGGCTGAAAATGTTCAAATTACCCATTCTACTATCAATGGGAATCCTATTGTTTATAACGATCAAAAATAGGATGCAATGAAAAAAAAGATTGTACTATTCGTCTTGCTTTTATCTGTAGGAATCATGACTTCTATGATGATTATTCCAAAACCTAAGGGACAGATTATCTGTTTTGGAGACTCCATTACGCATGGCGCTAAGGTCGATGGAAATAGTTGGGTGTATGTGTTGCAACAAAAGAATTATCCGGGAGTGGAGTTTGTCAATGAAGGCAGGAGCGGGAGAAAGACGGCAGATAAAAAAGAACTTTTACCCGTCTTGAAAAAATATCCTGATGCGGCTTATTATTTACTTTTTCTGGGAGTGAATGATTTGAAGAATGGAAATACATCCATGGTGAATAGCTGTATAGAGAATATGAAATGGATGATGGATAAAATTCATGCCGAAAATCCTAAAGCTAAGATTGTATTACTGGCTCCGACGGATATAAATATCGATATTATGACGCAGTTGAATAAAGACAAAAAATACAATTGGAATACTAAAAAATCACTCCGAATACTGGAGAAAAGATATAAAATGTTGGCAAAAAAAGAACATGCCGGATTTATCTCTTTATTACATGTTGTATCGAGAGCCAATTATGCAGATGGCTTACATCCCAATGTGGCCGGGCAGAGAGAAATAGCAAAAGCCGTTTGGGAAGGATTGAAATCAATCAGGAATTAAAAAGTAAGAATTGAAAAGCGAAAATTAGAAATTAAAGATTGGGAAATGAGAAATCAGTTGAGTGTTTTTTTTACTGTGCTTATAGTTTTTACTCTACTTATATATGGTTGTGGAACAACAGAAAAGCAGCGAGCCAAAAATGGTATATCTAAGTTGGAAATATCGGATAATGGAAGATATTTTAAGACAACTGATGGAAG
>DATGTY010000101.1:0-14831 GCA_035301605.1 Chitinophagaceae bacterium
ATAAAGCGGTCGAAAACGGGTTGCGGATTGGTTAGCGTTTTCTTATATGTAGCGTATTCCGATAACCAAAGCACCATCTATCCAAAACCAACCGGTATAATAAATAACTACAGATCCAATCAAAACAGCGCCCAACCTAAGACGCCTTCCAGCAGATGAAGCATAATTGCTTTACTGTTATGGTTGTAGAAATGGGAATGACTGTGAGCATGCTAATGTGCTCTATTTCCATTTTTTTGACTGCCGTGGCATTAGGTATATGTTATTGAATTCTGAAATATATTTATAAAAGATTGATTTTTAAATTCAATAAAAATACAATTTACTCTATCGTTTGCAGTTTTGCAAACCATTGTCCAATAATTTATTGTGATAATAAGTAATAATGAAGACTCCCTAATTAAATTCCATGCTATATTGTTTCGGCAATTTCCCGATGTGTTTTTTAAAAACCCGGGAGAAATGACTGAGGTTTTCGAAACCCATTTGATAACCGGCTTCCGAAACCGTTAATTGTTTTTCACGCATCAGTTTGGCGGCTTCTTTCATCCTAAGATGCTGAAAGTAATCATAGATGCCCATGCCGAAAATTTGCGTAAATAGTTTCCGCATCTTCAGTTCATTCATTCCGGCTATTTGTTTCAAATCAGAGATTGGGGTTGGTTTTTGAAGGGAAGATATGAGTTGGTCACGCACGTTGTAGATCGATATTATATCCTTTTTGTTTAATTTATAATGAACAAACTGTCTGCGGTGACTCAAACTCTGAAACAGATGAAAAAGCAGTTCCATAGTTTTCAGTTTGTAATAATAGCTCATTAATTCTCGAGGGTGCTTTTCTTTTACAATGTCATTGACCGTTTGCAAAATGTCGTCTGTCATTATTTCTTCAATGAGAAAAGTATTGTCTCGTTGAAATAAAAATTGAAATTGTCCTGCATCTTTTTCTAAAAAACTTTTCAAATAGGCTGCACTAATAAATATCGCCACCATTTTTCTATGAGATCCTTTTTTGAAATAGCTGGTGTGGGTGTGGGTGGACGGAAATATGCGCACCACAGGTTTTTCATGGGATGTTCCTGACACCGTTTTTCTGTTTGTCGATTCGTCATCGAATATATTTTTAAAGAAAAAACAGATACAGTTTTTAATAGAGGTAGGTGCCATCGTATGCCGAGAAAAAGCATGCTTCACTGTATAAGATACAAAAAACATGGTGAATTGTGGAGAAAAATTGAAACTCCTTTGGTAGTGAACTTCTATGTTTTCCATCATACGTTCCTCGATGCGATATCCAGTTTGATGTATAAATTGAAGAAGGTCTTGCTCGCTATTTTTCATCTGTTTATGTTTTTTATTTCTATTTTTACGACTATTTTTATTAGTTATATCATTATTTTAATCGTAAAGATACATATACTTTTGCCTTAAATAATAAAATCGAACTACTATGAACAAAAAAGTTTTGATATCGGGCGCAAGTATTGCGGGATTAACTTTGGGCTATTGGTTGAATCATTATGGCTTCCAAGTAAGCATCGTAGAAATATCGAAAGGACTTAGAAAAGGAGGAACGCCGATTGATGTGCGTGGAAAAGCCTTGTCTATTGCCGAAGAAATGGATATTCTAAAAGAGATTAAAGAACATGAATGTAGGTCTGTTATGGAAATGGTGGATGCCGAAAATAAAACCATTATTGATTTTTCGATCAATGATCAACCGGAATATAAAGGAGACATCGAGATTCGTAGAGATGATTTGGTGAATATCCTTTATGAACAGCTTCCTAAAGGAGATATTGAGTTTTATTTTGAGAACAGAATAGTAGATCTGATTCAGGATAATGAAAAAATAAAAGCTACTTTTAAAAGTGGACAACAAGAACATTTTGATTTTGTCTTTGGTGCTGATGGCATACATTCGGGCGTCAGAAAACTTATTTTTCGTCCGGAAGAAGAATATTCAACATTTTATGGCGAGTATTATGCGCTTGTAGAAACTCCGAACATCAAACCTCATAGACCAAAAGTGGGGTCGATATATAATGAACCCGGAAAAATGGTTGCTATTTATCCTTTTGAAAATACTGTAGGCGCTTTGCTTGTTTTTAAATCCCCTAAATTGGATTGGGATTACCGGGATGTAAATCAGCATAAGCAAATATTGAAAGAGAATTACACAAGTGGGTTGTGGCATATGCCTGAAATTTTAAAGGCAATAACTTATTCTACTAATCTGTTTTTCGATGAAGTCTCCCAAATTCGGATGCCCACCTGGTCACAGGGAAGAGTTGCTTTAGTCGGAGATGCCGCTTATGCAGCCAGTTTTCATACCGGAATGGGAACGAGTTTAGCCATGGAAGGAGCATATATTTTAGCAAAAGAACTGAATGAAAATGACAATTATAAAGCCGCTTTTAATAACTATTATGTGGTTTACCAACCGTTTACTGAAAAAATGCAAGACCGTATCACCATAGGATTGAACTATTTAGTGCCTGAAACGAAAGAGGGAATCCAAAAGGCGATTCAACGATTTGAAAACATGAAATAATGAGCGTAGTCGGAAGGTTTTCTAATGCGGTTGAATTTACTGAAGGCTACCTTTATGTTTCTCTAATTTTATGGTCATAAGGCAACAAATAAACTAAATAAATGTTTATAATCAAAAGATAAATTTAGACGTGGTCGATAATCATTCACATAACAGTTATCGCATTCCTGTTCCGGAGCAGTATAAGTCGGTCTTTGCTCATTTTTATAGCGCAAAAAATACTGAAAATCAGTTTATAACCCAAACCTTACTGCCCTCTTTTCAAACCTTACTGATTTTTAATTTTGGCGACAACATAAAAATTTCAACCGACCAGAATACCGAAATTACCGTTGAAAAATGTTTAGTTTTAGGACCGGTAAAACGAGGAATGAATTATACACTGTCGCCCGGTACTGAACTATTGGTAGCCAATTTTATTGATGATGCCTTTTTTCGTTTTTTCGGTCCGGTGTTGACGACTGAAACGCTTCCGAATCATCCCGATCATTGGTTAGAGGAGAATTGTTTTACCGACTTATGGGAAACATTGGATAAGATAGAAAAGCCTACAGAAAAAGTTAACCATATACTAGACTTTTGCAAACCTTATCTCAATAAGCGGAACGAAATAGCCGAACAATTGGCCACTTTTGACAATAAAAACACCGATCCCATAAAAAGCACGGCCCAAAAACGGCAGCAAAGTCAGCGACATATTCAGCAAATTCATAAAACCCATTTTGGCTATTCGGCCAAAGCTTTTGCCCGTTACCAACGTTTTTTTAAAGCCGTACAGTTATTACAAAAGCTTGCACAGAAGTCTTCTCAGGTAGATTGGTTTGAGATTATTGATGAATGTGGATATTACGATCAAAGTCAGCTTATCCGGGATTTTCAACATTTTATACATCTCTCTCCAACGCAATACCTGAAATGTCAGCAGGAAATTTGTAATCCATTGAGCTAATACCGAATCGACTATAAAATGTCTTTTTAGAGGCGAGGGTTTATAATAAGTCTCTCCCGAATAGGCTCGGGACAGGTCGGTATTATACCAATATTTAATAGTCAACTAAAAGTTGAATTGGTATAAGTTCGTTTTCTTACAATTTTCGTGTATTTACTTAATCTACTTTTGAGCTGTAATCAAAAAATAATACAGCTATGAATCATTTAGTAATTTATGCACACCCAAACAAAGACAGTTTAAACGGAGAGCTTAAGGAAACGGTCATCAATCGTTTAAAAACTCAAGGACATGATATTATCGTTCGAGATTTATACCAAATGAATTTTAATCCGGTACTGTCATCAAATGATATAATCGGGCAATTATCGGGAGAATCGAGTGAGGATGTCATCCGGGAACAAAAATTCATCTCCCGAGCCGATACGCTAACTTTTATCCATCCCATTTGGTGGACCGGTCTGCCTGCCATAATGAAAGGCTATATAGATCGGGTGTTTACCTATGGATTTGCCTATCGTTATGACCAAGGCATTCAAAAAGGCCTGTTGAAAGGAAAACAAGCGGTGATCATCAACACGCAGGGGAAATCACATCAGGAATACCAAGCCATCGGAATGGATCAGGCTTTAAAACACACCTCCGAAACCGGAATTTATGCTTATTGCGGCCTAGATATAAAAGAACATTTTTTCTTTGACCAGGCAGATAAAGCCACTGCGGAAGATGTGAAAGACTGGAAAAAGCAAGTGGTTGCTGTTTATGATCGATTGTATTCTACTACCTAGTATTGTTTTTAGAAGAAAAGGGGGGGGGGAAGTTAAAAGCTAACTATAATATATATAGTGATAGAATAATTGATTTAAGTTACCTGAATTCCGGATGAAATCTAAAGAGAGTATCTTTTAGATATTGACGATCAATATGGGTATATATTTCAGTTGTGGTAATACTTTCATGCCCCAGCATTTGTTGTACCGCCCGCAAGTCTGCGCCTCCTTCCACTAAGTGAGTAGCAAAGGAATGTCTTAAAGTATGTGGTGAAATTGTTTTGTTAATTTCTGCATTTTGAGCCACTTCTTTGATAACATAAAAAATCATGACCCGACTTAAAGCACCTCCGCGTCTATTGAGAAATAAAATATCTTCAGCTTCCGGCTTCGGTTTTTGATGAATTCGGATGTTGTCTTTATATATTTTGATGGCTTTAAGTGCAGCATTTCCTATAGGAATAAGCCGTTCTTTGTCTCCTTTTCCAATTACCCGGATAAAACCTTGTTCTTCATAAACCCCTGAAATTTTTAGTTGGATAAGTTCAGATACCCGAAGTCCACATCCGTAGATTGTTTCGATAATTGCTTTATTTCTGGTGCCCTGTGGCGTACTTAAATCAATACTTTGGAGCATTTTTTCAATTTCCTGAAAAGAAAGGACCTCGGGTAGCGAGCGCTTTAATTTAGGAACTTCCAATAATGCTGCCGGGTTTGTAGTTATCATCTGCTCCAACGTCAGGTACCTAAAAAAAGCTTTAATCCCGGAGGTTATTCTCGCCTGGGTTGCATTGCTTAATCCCAGTTCAGCTATCTGATGTAGAAAGGTTTTTAATTCTTGTAGGGTGATATCTTTTAATGAAACGGGATGTTTTTCTTGTCCAAAAAAAGTAGCTAATAATCCGATATCATGTAGGTATGCTTCTATGGTCTTTGCTGAAAGTGACCGCTCCAGTTGAAGATATATTTTAAAACCATTTATTTCGCTCAACCACATTTTTTATGTCAAGGTAAGCTAATTTTTAGAAGTTGATAAAATTTCGTAATTTTCATTATGATTTCCTGTTTTTTTACCTTAGAAATTTAAAATTACTGGCTAGCTTTGTAAAAGAGTTATCCTGTTATAATTATATGTAAAATATACAAATATTAATACGAAAAGAATCATAAAGTTTTCTCTTAGGTTATTAGGAATTCTGGGTAGTTTATTCCTGGTGATTGTATTGATATTAGTATTACTGTTGAATGTACCTCAAGTTCAGAATTTAGCCAAGGATATTGGAGTTAAATATTTGAATAAGAAACTGGGAACAACGGTTCAATTAGAACGACTGGCTATCAATTTTCCAAATTCTATTGTTTTAGATTCTTTGTATTTGGAAGATCAATCCGGTGATACTTTAATGTATTCCGGACATCTGTTTGTAAAAATGGACATGTGGGGATTATTGTCCGGCGAGGTACAAATAGATTCTGTTCGATTAAGTAATTTTTATGCCAATGTAGATAGGACTTTGCCAGATACCACTTTTAATTTTACTTATATCACAGAAGCTTTTGCCTCCGGGGGAGAAGAAGAATCAGGAGATACCTCTTCTTCTATGAATATTGATGTCGGGAGCATTCGACTTCATAATGTCCAATTGCGGTATCTGGATGATGTCACCGGATATGACGGAAAGGTTATTATTGGTGATTTTAAGACGCATTTTGATTCTTTAAATCTGGATAAAATAGATGTTGAGTTGGATAGTATTTTATTATCCAACACGCAAGTGCGTTTTGTACGATATACTCCATTAAAATCTGATAATGAAACAGTTGAGATTGAAGATACGACTGGTGATAGTGACTCGGGATTTCCTCAATTAAGTATAAATGGTTTGTTGCTCAAACATATTCATCTGCGCTATATTGATAAGGTAGATCATATGGATGGACGTGTGCAATTAGATAGTTTTTTGGTTGTTCCCAATAAACTCGATTTGAATCATCAAGATATTGATTTGGAGAAGGTGGTTATGAACCGGTCTTTATTGTCTTTTTCAATGAAGATAGATACGACAGCATCAGAGGAAGAGACGGAAAGTGAGAAGGGTAATAAAAATGAGATGACGGCTTCAACCTCTGAGGGATGGACACTTACTCTGGATACTTTGCAGTTGCTTCATAATCAATTAAAATATGATGCAATAGGGGCTCCTAAACAGCAAGAAGGAATGGATTTTAATCACCTGGATGTAACTGATTTTCAATTGCTGGCATCAAATATTTTTTATAGTGATACCTTATCTCATCTTTTTTTACAGAATCTCACTTTTGATGAACAATCCGGATTTGTGCTGAAAAAATTTACTACGCAAGTTAATTATACTAATCAGGGAGCCCGTTTGGATCATCTGTTGTTGATAACCGGAAACAGCAGAATAAGTAAAAAGCTAGCGATTTCCTATCCTTCGTTATCTGCATTGTCTGATAGTCCGGGGGAAATGGGATTGAATCTGAATATAGATTCAGCGGTGATTGGAATGAAAGATGTATATTTTTTTCAACCCGACATGAAGAATAATGAATATATAAAAGGTCTGTCAGCTACTCCTATTTACCTAAAAGGAATTATTCAGGGAAAATTAAAGGATTTAAATATTGATACGCTGCGCTTACATGTGGCTAATCGAACATCTTTAGTACTAAAAGCCAGATTAAAAAATATTTTAAACCCGGATAAAGGTGTATTTAATGTTGATCTTGATGGGTTAACAACCGGACAGAAAGATCTGAGGACATTGCTTCCTGAAGATATACTTCCTTCTTCTATTGCTGTTCCTGCTCAGCTTTCTCTCTCGGGAAAATTTAATGGTGGATTATCAAATTTTGTGACACAACTTCATTTAAAAAGTTCAGATGGGGATGCAAACATGAATGCAGAAGTACATAACCTGACGGATTCTATTCGAGCTACTTATGCTTTGAAAACTGAGGTCAATCAGCTGAGATTAGACCGAATAATGAAAAACGATACGCTCTACGGACCGGTTACTTTAGATTTAGCTGTAGCCGGGAGAGGAATTACTCTAGATAGTGCAAAGGCGCAGTTAAGAGCACAGGTTGTGCAGGCGAAATATAAAGGGTATAATTATAAAAATTTAACCTTAGACGGAAAAGTTAACCATGGAATTGCTCATATAGAAGCAGAGATGGAAGATCCCAACCTGAATTTTAATTTATTGGCTAATGCAGATTTACAGGATAGTATTCCTTCAGCAGATTTCAATTTTGATTTGGGAAACGCAGATTTGGAAGCACTTCATTTTGTGGATAGTCAACTACAGTTGAATGGTCAGATAAAAGGGAATTTTGCACAAATTGATATGGATAAACCGGAAGGTCATTTGTTGTTGAATCATTTGGAGATTAAAAAAGATGGTGAAAATATACAAATAGATTCTGTTTCATTAGCGGCAACATCCCAAAATAATAATCACCATATTAAATTCAAATCTCCTTTTGCCACTTTTGACGTAAAAGGGGATTATAAATTGAGTGAGGTGGCACCGCTCATTCCACAATTAGAAGCGAAGTATATGGGAACAACCGGTTCTTTGAATATGGCTTCCAAAGATACCTTGTCATCATGGGAAATGAATGTTAATTTTCTATTATTACCTACGCCGCTATGGAAGAAAATCCTGCCGGAAATGAGCCGGTTTAAAGGGGGGCATCTGACAGCAATGCTTTCTTCGAATCCGGATTCTGTGGAATTACAAACAACGATTTTACCATTAACCTACAATGAAATTTCTGTCGATTCTACCGTTATACGTCTTTATCCAGATCGAAAAGGTTTGAAGTATGCGTTAGCGGTGCATGAAGTTATAGACAGTGGTTTGATTACAATTCCTCATCTCTTTTTAAATGGAAATTTGAATCGGGATAATATAAGTGTTAATTTGTTTACTGAAGATGAAGAAAGGAAAAATCGCTTTCATATTGCAGGGGATTTAAAAATGAAAGACAGTAGTTATCATTTTAGCTTAGCCGAAGATAGTCTTGTATTGAATTATAAGCCATGGACGGTACCTGCCGACAATTACATATCATATAATCCTGAAAGACTATTGATTCAACATCTGGAATTGAAGAATGGAAATCAATACATTAAAGCACAAAGTGACAGTACGGCAAAAGGAAACCCGCTGACAGTTGCTTTTCAGCATTTTAATATTTCTAATTTAACTGAAATGGTGATGAGTGATTCTGTGGCATTGGGAGGTTTTATCAATGGTTCTGCCAAAGTGGATAACCTATTGACAAATATGCATTTTGTAACTGATTTAAGTTTAGACAGCTTAAGTTTTAATCATGCTAATATTGGTTCTTTAAGTTTGCAGGCAAACAATAACCAGCCGGATACATATATGGTGAATATGCAGTTAAAAGGAGATAGTAATGATGTGAAGATAAATGGGAAATATTCGACTACGGATAATGGCTTATTTGATTTTAATATAGATCTGAATAGCTTGTCAATGTCCACAATAGAAGCGTTTTCTTTTGGTCAGATATCTGATGCAGAAGGGGAAATTGTAGGTGATTTAAGTATAAAAGGAACAGCTGGTGCTCCGTTGATTAATGGCAACTTGGGTTTTCAAAAAGCAGGATTCAATGTAACTCAACTCAATGAAAGACTGAAATTGGCGAATGAAGATATTTTATTTGATCCCAGCGGGATTCATTTTAATCAATTTACCATTCTAAATGCAAATAAAGATAAAGCGGTCATTGACGGATCCGTTTTAACCAAAAAATATGAACATTTTAATTTTGATTTAGGGCTTACCGCTGATAATTTCCGGGTATTAAATCTGCCTAAAAAGGAAGGAAGTACCTATTATGGTCAGGTTTATCTGAGTACCAAAACTGAGATTACGGGGGATGAAAATTTACCCAAGATTAATATGGCTATTAGTCTGAATAAAGGAACTGACTTTACTTATGTTATGATGGATAAAAATCCGGAGGAAGTGTCTTCTGAGGGAATTGTAAAATTTATTGATCCGGAAGTTGCCTTCGATTCTACTCATGTAGCTAAAGTAGATTCTATCAGGTATAACAAAGATATTCAAGGAATTGACTTGAGTGCTGATATTGTTATTGATACCAGTGCACGCTTTAATATTGTAATGGATCCGGTGACTGGAGATAACCTTTATGTAAGAGGTAGAGCAGACTTAAATTTCACCCTGAGCCCCGGAGGAAAGATGAGTCTTACAGGGCGCTATAATCTGATTGATGGTCTTTATAATCTTTCGTTTGAAGGTTTGATTAAAAAACAGTTTAAATTGTTAAGAGGCAGTTCTATTATCTGGAAGGGAGATCCATTACAGGCCGATATGGATATTACCGCAGAGTATGATGTGGAAGCTTCTCCTATGGAACTGGTTGAAAACCAGTTGTCCAATGATAATAAAAGCATGTCTAATGTATATAAACAAAAATTACCTTTTCAAGTCTTCTTGAATGTGAAAGGGAATTTAATGAAGCCGGATATCAGCTTTCAATTAGGAATGCCTGAGGATGCAAGAAATACATTAGATGGAGCTGTTTATACCCGTATTAATCAGATTAATACGAAGCCTTCGGAAGTGAATAAACAAACTTTGGGATTGCTTGTTTTTAATCATTTTATAGGAGAAAACCCACTCAAGACATCCGGTGGTGGTGGTGCCGAAGAAATGGTGCGAAAGAGTGCCAGTAAAATACTAAGTAAACAATTAAATAAGTTGGCCGGAAATCTTGTGAATGGGGTTGATATTGATTTAGCTCTAGAATCTTCCAAAGATTATTCTTCAGGACAGGCAGAAAATCAAACGAATCTAAATGTAGGATTGTCTAAGTCATTATTTAATGACAGAACGACGATTTATGTAGGCGGAGGAATACCGTTGGAAGGAAATAATGGGAAAAATGCTTCTCAGATTGTTGGTGATGTTGCCGTAGAATATAAATTATCTAAAGATGGCAGGTATCGATTAAGAGCTTATCGGAAAAATAAATACCAAGGTGTTATCGAAGGAGAGTTTGTTGAGACCGGGGTAAGTTTTATTATTCTGATGAGTTATAATAAATTCAAAGAACTTTTTAAATCGGCTGATGAATTAAATAAGGAAGAAAATAAGTAAATGAAGAAGTTGAATTTACATATTATATTATTTTTTATAATAATAGTATTCTGGAGTGCCTGTAGTCCGGTGAAACATCTGGAAGAAGGGCAAGTTTTATATACCGGGGGAGAAATTACGTTTGATCCCGATACCGGTACGGCATCAGAATATGAAGAACCGCTGAGTGAATTGTTGCGACCTCAACCTAATACTTCATTTTTAGGGATGTATCCTAAACTCTATTTTTACAATATCTCCAAAGAGCCAACAGGGAAGGGGCTCAATTATTTATTGCATAAAAAATGGGGAGAAAAACCGGTTTTGGATAGTAGCTTAGACCTCTCCATAAATGAAAAATTATTAAATAATTATTTGTATAATATAGGTTTTTTTAATTCGACAGTTTCAGGGGATACAAGAATAAAAAATCAAAAAGAGGAAGCTGAATATACGATTGATGCCGGACATAGATATACGATCCGTAAGGTGTATTTCCCAAAAGATTCAAGCCTTGAAATAAGTAGTGAGATTCGAGAGTTAGAAAGGAGTTCGTTGTTGGATTCCGGAGATTATTATGACCTGACTACCATAAAAGGAGAGAGGAACAGGATTAATGATTCTTTAAAAAATAAAGGGTATTATTACTTTTCACCACAGGATTTAATTTTGTTGGTCGATAGTTCCCTGAATAGGAAAGTAGATTTATATATGAGGATTAAAAAGGGGGTTGCTCAGGCTGCCCTGCAAAAGTATCATATTGAGGAAGTAAACGTATATCCTAATTATTCCATTAGAAATGCTAAAATTTCTGATACAATGACTCCTTTGTATTATAAAGGATTAAATATTTATGATGGTAAAGAGTTATATCGACCTTCTATTTTTCATCGTTCTATCTATCTTCATCCCGGAAACTTATATACGCTTGCAGATCACAATTTAACTTTGAATAGATTGGTTAATCTGGGTACTTTTAAATATGTAAAAGTAGATTTTAATCGGATCGATACGGCAGCAGATAATTATGCATTGGCTGCTAATGTTTATTTGACCCCGGCGAAGAGAAAATCGCTTCGTTTTGAAATTAATGGGAATTCCCGATCTAATAATTTTGTAGGCTCAAGTGTCGATATAAGTTGGCAAAATAAAAATATCTTTAGAGGGGCAGAGCTACTGAAAATAAATCTAGGGGGCTCTTTTGAAACACAGGTAGGTGGCGATCAGGCTGCTGCCAATACCTATTCTTTTTCTCCAGGAATAAGCTTGGAAGTGCCGAGATTTGTGACTCCTTTTCAGATCATTAATATGGCACGAGTAAAGATTCCTAAAACAGTTTTTAGTATCAATTATGAATTGATGCATAGGGAGAATTACTACAATATGAATTCTTTTAATTTTCTGGCAGGTTATCGCTGGCGACAAAATAACAGAATATCACATACCCTGAATGTTTTTGATGTGAGTTATGTATTGCCTTCCCATATGACACCGCTTTTCAAAAGTATTTTAGAGAAAGATCCTACTTTGCAAAGAAGTTTCAGAGAACAATTTCTGTTAGGAACGAATTATAGTTTCGAATATTCAGAAAGAGGCATGACCGAAAGAAGAAATAATATGTATTTCTTGGGTAAGATAGATTTATCCGGAAACCTTTTTGGTCTTTTCTCCGGGAAGCATAATCATAACAATCCCGCTAAATTATTTGGAACACCATTTTCTCAATATGTAAAAGTAAGTGGAGATTTTAGAGATTATTGGCGTTTGAATAGCAGTGGTTTGGAGTGGGCTAACAGGATTTTTGTTGGTTATGGTTATTCTTATGGCAATTCTTACAGTTTACCTTATGTCAAGCAGTTTTATAACGGAGGAAGTAATAGTTTAAGAGGATTTAGATCAAGAACTTTAGGTCCCGGATCCTATCATACCAGTGAAACCGGCTTTCACGCAAATGAAGCAGGAGATATTAAGTTTGAAATAAATTCAGAATTAAGATTTCCTATTGTCAGTATTTTGAAGGGAGCACTGTTTGTTGATGCAGGAAATATCTGGCTTCTACGTTCTGATTCTACACGTTCGGGAGCTCAATTTCAACTGAATCGGGCATTTAGTCAACTGGCTGTAGATGCAGGTCTGGGTTTTAGGTTTGATTTGTCTTTCTTTGTTTTACGATTTGATGTAGCTTTCCCATTGCGTAAACCCTGGTTACCCAAAGGCGATCGTTGGACTTTTGATACAATTGATTTTGGTGATAAATCCTGGCGAAAGGAAAATATGATACTCAATATTGCCATTGGGTATCCGTTTTAGGATTGGAAATTGGTCAGGGCAATTTGTTTTGCAAAAGAATGAATGGAAACGTTTGCATTTAACAAGCATTCTTTTTATCTTAGCGTTCTCTTTTTCTTTAAATTTAATTCTATATGAAATTACGACATTTTACTTTTGTTTTTTACTGTTTATTGTTGAGTTTTTCTGCTTTTTCACAGGCGAATAAAGACATTTATCATGATAACTGGATTGATTTTAATAAAAATAGTCAAAAAGATGTTTATGAGGATCCTTCGCAACCCATTGATGCTAGAGTTAAGGATTTAATGGGAAGGATGAATATTAAGGAAAAAGCGGGTCAATTAGCAACAGAGTATGGATATGGAGCTGTTTTAAAGGAGCCATTACCAACAAAAGAATGGAAAAATGGAGTATTGGCACATGGTATTGCCAATATTGATGAACAGTTGACCGGGTTGCGAAATCCTAAAAAGTACTCATTACCTTATAGTCAACATGCTAAAAATATAAATAAAATACAACGTTTTTTTATTGAGCAAACTCGTTTGGGCATTCCAGTTGATTTTACAAATGAAGGTTTGGCCGGATTAGAACATGATAAATCCACTTCTTTTCCGAGAGAAATTGCACAGGGAAGTACATTTGATAAAGAACTTGTACATCGAATTGGAGAAGTGGAAGGAAGAGAAGCTAAAGCCTTGGGATATACTAACATTTATTCGCCGGAAATAGATGTGAGCAGTGATCCGCGTTGGGGGAGAACAACATCCTGTTACAGTTCATCTCCGTTTGTTTGTGGAGCGTTGGGTACCGCCATGGTTAAAGGAATTCAAAGTCAGGACGTTGCTTCTACATTGAAGCATTATGCTGTTTATAGTATTCCTATTGGTGGCCGGGATGGAGGTGTTAGAACACATCCGCGCGTAGCGGAAAGAGAAATGTTAGAGATTTATATGGCGCCTTTCAGGGATGTTATTCAGAATGCACACCCCATGGGTGTGATGGCTTCGTATAACGAGTATAACGGGATCCCTATTATTGTTAGTAAGAAGTTTATGACTGATATTCTCAGAGATAGATATGGCTTTGATGGATATGTGGTTTCGGATAGTCGTGCAGTGGAATATGTATATGAAAAGCATCATGTAGCAGCCACTTATAAAGATGCGATTAGAATGGTGTTGGAAGCCGGACTTAATGTAAGAACTGATTTTACAGATGCTTCTGATTATATCAATCCATTGATTGAAGCAGTAGAAGATGGAGATATTCCTATGGAATTAATTAATCAAAGAGTAGCTGAGGTCTTGCGTGTAAAATTCAGGTTAGGACTATTTGATCATCCTTATGTTGCTGATTCTGAAGTGGTAAATAAAATTGTTCATAATGCTTCTGCACGTAAATTAACATTGAAAGCGGCTCATGAGTCTATCGTTTTATTAAAGAATGATAATATTCTTCCTTTGGATCTGGATACCATACAAACTATTGCCGTTATTGGACCCAATACTAAAGAAGAGGAGAGCTTGAGAAGTCGCTATGGTTCTATTGGCTTTAATGTAACTACTATTTTTGAAGGTATAAAGAATGCGTTGCCGGATGATGTTCAATTGCTTTATGCAAAAGGAATTAATCATGTGGATTCCCATTTTCCTAAAAGCGATATCGTAGATTTTCCATTATCAGCAAAGGAAAAAACAGCTATTGCCGAAGCTGTGAAAATTGCCGAACAATCAGATGTGGTTATCCTTTCGGTTGGAGATAATGACAAAACGGTTGGAGAGTCACATAGCAGACTGAATATTGATTTGCCGGGGCATCAAAAAGAGCTGGTAAAAGCTATTGAAGCTACCGGAACACCAGTGGTGATGGTTTTGACAAACGGACGTCCCGTTTCTATTAATTGGGCGAATAATCATGTAAATGGAATTTTGGATACCTGGTATTTAGGGGAAACCACTGGAACCGCTGTCAGTGATGTATTGTTTGGTCATTATAATCCGGGGGGAAAACTGGCTGTGCCCTTTCCAAAGTCTGCCGGACAAGCTATATTAACTTTTCCGATGAAACCCGGTGATGAAGGAAGTGGTCGCGCTCGTGAAGAA
>DATGTY010000102.1:0-2734 GCA_035301605.1 Chitinophagaceae bacterium
AAACTTTACAAACAGCTGAATAAGCCGCATTTATCGGAAGCTTTTCATTGTTCACCTCCACCCCGTTTCCGGAAGCAAAAGCCATCTCATAAATTGCACCAAGCACACCGCCCTCCGTCACATCATGCATAGCAGTTATACTCTTCCCTTCCAATGCAGTCACAGCCACTTCTGCTTCTTTTGATACAGATATATCATAAAAAGCATCACAAGCTGTATGATAGCATTCATGCCCAACTTCGTTTTTTACTTTCGTCGGAAAACTCATGGCTAAAATAGCCGCAGAAGAAAGTCCACAATACTTTGTAAGCAAAATAACATCGCCGGGAGAGGCATACTTCGACACCAATAATTTTTCTTTATCTGCAATAGAAATAAAAGTACCACTGCCTGCAATTGTCGAATATTGGTCTTCTACAAAACCGGTATGTCCTCCGGTAATTGCAATCCCCATTTCCTTGCAGAATTGGTGAATATAATCCCAATAGATCTGGAATTGACGATTTGAAAAATCCGCAGGAAGATTTAAAACAAACTGACCGTATTGAGGTGCGACTCCTGTGGTACACAAATCATTGGCTATCAGACAAACAGAAAGCCAAGCAGATTCCTCCAGCCCCAATGATGGGATGAGAGATAACGGATCACTAGCCATCGCCATTTTCCCTCCATTTGGCAAATCTACAATAGAAACATCTATTCCAAAGCCTGGCCCAACCCGAACGTCAATTCTGTTTGCTCCCGATTTTTCTTCAAGAAATTTCTTAAAAAAAGAGAGGGATATCTTTCCTGTTTGTTCTTTTACGTCAAGCATCTTCCAATTTTATATACAATCCAAAAAAATCACCCAGGGGTTTATTCCATTCCTGTACGGGAAACCATTTAGGCAAACCCGTGCATCGCCACTGAACAGAATACGTCCTCCCTTCCAAAGCTTTATCTATAATAGCAATTAACTTCTTCGGTGTATAGAAAGTAGCCGTCACATAAAAATTATTCTTTCCAAATAATTGTTGCGTTCTTCTTCTTACAATTTTTGGCGTATTCCTATTCATCATTCCCATGATAATACCATGCTTCCCTACCCTGGCAGCCTCACGTATTACTTTTACCGGATCTTTATAATATTCAAAAGTGGTTATAAAAGCCAACGCGTCAAAAGTATTTTCTTTAAAAGGTAAGTAATGAGAATCTGCCATCACCAGATCTCCATCAAAACGATGTAAAGCCTGAGACAACATAAAAGGAGAAATATCTCCACCACTGGCTTCAATCCCAATATCCTTCCACCAACGCGTAAAACGAGTGGTACCACAACCAAACTCAAGTAACGTATTCACCCGTTTATCTTGTGTCAATAACCTTTCTAAAATTTTCTTCTGCCAGATTTCGGCTCGCTTATAAGATCCTTCGTAGTACTTTTCGTAGGTATCTGTATATTTTCGGTTAAAAAACCACTCCGATCTTCCCTGCCAGTTTTGAGTACTTTGGGAAACCAATCCCTGTTTAACTTTCTCTATTTCCATTGTTATTGCTTTAAAAAACAAAATCCATTCTATGGAATAAACCAACAGAACGGAACTGAAAATAGACATTATTTTCTATGC
Source organism: Chitinophagaceae bacterium (assembly GCA_035301605.1). GTDB lineage: Bacteria > Bacteroidota > Bacteroidia > Chitinophagales > Chitinophagaceae > FW021-bin31. The sequence goes on from DATGTY010000102.1 coordinate 1,608, forward strand.
ATTTCCTACGTTGGCATTATCCAAATCAGGTTGCGGGTATGTTCTCAGTCTCCTTCATAAAAGAGGAAACACCCCAAGCATTTTCTTTTTCAAAGATAAGGAAAATAATTTGATAAACCTGTCCTTTGTTATTCTTAATCTGATATATCTGCATTAATTCTTTTATAATGGATATTGGCCGGTATTGGAACTGTATTGGTACATTATATACAGAGACCATTTGGTTGTTTTCCATTGTTTCCGCTATCCATATCTTTATCGTAAGTTTCCTTCGGAAGAAAATAAAAAATCATAAATATGTCGGACGGCCATAGAATAATTCTGCACTTTCCATAAGCGTTTCCGATAGCGTTGGATGCGGATGAATGGTGAGTTCAATATCTTCAGACGTGCTTCCTATTTCTATGGCTAACACCATTTCAGGAATCAAACTTCCCGCATCTTTACCGGCAATGGCTCCGCCAAGAATACATTCTGTTTCTGAATCTATCAGCAATTTAGTCAGCCCTTATTTTTCGCCTAGAGTATAGCACGACAGGATGCAGCTCAGGGAAATTTCATCACTTTTACATTCACATTTTCTTTTTCAGCCCGGACCTTTGTCAACCTGCACCAAACCATTTCAACGAATGTCAACTAGTAATCTATGTTCGATTTCCACGTCTCCCGGGTAAGTAGTTTCCTCTTCCGGGGCAATCGTATTGAGATATGGCGTACTAAAAAGGTATTGTGGAAAAATACCACGTCATTACTGAAGCATTTATCTGTTTTTGTGAATCCCTTCATTGAATTCTTCAATCATTTTATTATTGAAGGGCTGAAGATCTTCGGGAGAGCGACTTGTAACTAACCCCTGATCGGTCACCACTTCTTTATTCTGCCAGTTGGCACCGGCATTTAATAAATCAGTTTTTATAGAATTGAAGGAAGTCAAGTTTTTCCCTTTCAGCATGCCCGTTTCAATTAATAATTGCGGACCATGGCAAATAGAAGCAATGGGTTTGTCATCTTCCATAAATGCTTTGGCAAAATCTATACAATATTGATTCCTTCGCATTTTATCCGGATTAATTACACCTCCAGGAATCATCAGTGCGTCGTAATCATCAGGATCAGCCTCACTTACT
>DATGTY010000103.1:0-2011 GCA_035301605.1 Chitinophagaceae bacterium
TATTTTTATCATTTCTCTTTGCATAGAATGTATAAAAGACAAATGCAGGGGATATTTAGATATTCCTCTAATCAATTAAGGATTTGGAATGAAGTAGCTACGCTTTTTCTTTTTGGCATCGTCTTTTTGGTGGTTTTGAAAAGTAGTTTGGATATGATAAAAGGAATGATAGGGCTTGTGGTGTTGGGAATTATTTTAATGTTGTCAATTCGAATTTATAGAAAGATAAGAATGAAAAAGAAAGGTTAAGGAACATTAAGCTGTCGTCATTAAGCTGGGTTTCTCTTTTTTCTTGCTATTCTTTGATGTGTTCATCATCTTCTTTTTATTTTTGGGTCTGTTCCACCAATATAGAAAACCCGTAACCGGAAGGCTGGCACAAATCAAGCTGATAATAAAAGCAATAATTTTTCCCGGAATACCCCAAACGGATCCGATATGAATATCATAATTCAACATCAATAATTTATTGGCAAAAGAAGCGTCTTGATAACTATCTCTTGGGGTGTGGATACGTTGCAGTGTGTATTGATCGAAATAATAGGTATCTCTATCATAAAAAGTTTCAGCATCATGATAACTGATGATCAAGATAGGAGTCGTTTTATTACTTAAATTGGGCGAGATGTACATTCCTTTAGGTATCTCCTTTTCCTGATTTATTACTTTATTCCAAGCGACATCCAGCTTTTGGGGTGTATTTAGAGAGGATGTTTTGGCTTTTGGAGAAGATTTTGGAAATTGTATTTCTTGTGTTTCTCCTCCTGATGCTACAAAATATACGCCATCCTTAAACCATGTTAAACCAACGATGACGCCAGTTACGACTATAATTAAAGCTATAATTAAAGAATAAAATCCAACGACATTGTGCAAATCATAAACTAAACGTTTGAATTTGGCATTCCATTTTATAAAAAAAGCCTTTCTTTTTTCTGCTTTTTTTAAATTTTTTGGCCACCATAAAATGAGGCCACTAATCAATAGAAAAATGAAAGTAAGGGTAGCATAATCCACTATTTTTTTTCCTATAGCTTGTGGCAGCCATAAATAGCGGTGTCCTTCAATAATAAATCTGAAAAAATCAAAATCTCCATCTTCTAAGGTCGATTGTTTCTTAATGAACCTTCCGCTATAGGGATTCATAAATACTACCTCAAAACTTTCTTTTCCATTTTCGTGCTGTTCATAACCAACTGCTGCGGCGCCGGTTTTCCCTGCGTAAGTTAATCCGGTAGGTTTTAATCCTTGCACATAAGCATTGGCAGTATCTAGAAGCGTGCTCGGAGGAGCCATTGCTTGTTGCTGTGCATTCACGAACCTCCATGGTTCCTGCGCATCTTTTATATCCTGTTGAAAAACATAGATACAGCCGGTAATACTGACAATGAAAACCACAATGCCTGAAATCAATCCAAGCCATAGATGAAGCCATCCAATGAGCTTCCTGAATAGACTTTTATTTCTTTTTTTGATTTTCATATTGCCTTGATAATTAGTATATTCGGCTTAATAATGGAGATTTTGAAGCTGAATATTCGATTGAATGTTTATAACTTGAAGATACCTGCAACAAAATTGGCTTGTACGGCTGCTCCCTGAGTTGCGCTGGAGTTCTTGGTATCTACTTTGTAGATATGGATCCCATTTTCTCCGGCTATGGGTAGATATACTTTGTTTCCGTCTTTGAGAGCCGGCAAACGTCTTCCAAGTCCTTTATGTTCCGGAATGCCATCTATGAAGTTAACCGTCGTATCTTGCAAATCAATAATGGCTGATTTTAAGGGGCTGTCACTCCATTCTTCCTGTTCATTTCTTGCCATGGTATTGATTTCTGCGAAAGCTTTCCCATTTCCTAAATAGAGCAGATGAGCTGCATCACCATCGATTTTACTGTTGATGTCAAAGAAATAATCTGAATCAAAATCTGTTTCTCCACTATTTATTTTTAAAATTCCACTTGGCTTGGTGCTTTGGCTATAGCCATTGGCCGGATTAGAATGAGAAACAG
>DATGTY010000104.1:0-4584 GCA_035301605.1 Chitinophagaceae bacterium
AGGCCATCCCACTTGAAATAGCCCACTCCACCATTTTTCACCATATCGGTAGTTCTTTTCTGAAAAAGTGCACTATAGTTTTTCCCACCAATACACAACATCGGACGATTATATTGTCCTTTTACCACTTCATACCCATGAGCTTTCATCCAGTTAATTCGATCATTGCGAAAAGAATAACCGCCAGTCGGTCCATACCAAATTCCTAAAGTAGTTCCTAATTCATCCAAAGCATTAGAGATGGGTTTTAATCCATTCGGGAAAGTTTCGGAATCCAGCTTCCAATCACTTTTATGAATATCCCAACCATCGTCTAAGACGAAAGCATCCAGATGAATATCATAAGGTTCTATCATATTTTTTTTAAAATCATGAATAATGGTCATGATATTTTTTTCGTTCATGATGTGATTATCGGCAACATCCTTAAAAGCAGGAGACCTCAAATCATACCAACTGTTATATAATGCATAAGGTTCATTTTCAGTATATCTGATATCGGGAATATAATTTTCATAGAACCAATTTTTGATATAATGATTAGGCACAAGTCCTTCAACAACCCACTTACTAGGTACCCATTCATCTTTCACAACGGATCCGACAATCTCTCTACATTTGAGACTAACAGACTGCTCATTTTCTCGTTTAATAGTGGTTGTAGCGGCAGGATATTCAATACCAAAGAAGACGCCGCCATTGCTAAAATCTACAGCAGCAGGCTGCCCAAAAGCACCTTTCTTTGTGATATCATAATGCGTAGCCAATTTTGAAGAAACTTTCCCTTTTCTAGACAAATAAGATTTCAACCAATTAGAGCCTTTTGTGGTATCCCTCACAGCAATACGCCTTTTGGCATAAAATTTACCCTCCAAAAGTTGATATATAATCTTCAATTGAAGGGTATTTTTGGGATTTCTGGAAGCAAAAAACAATGCTAATTGTTTTCCATCCGGGATATTTTTTACATTGTAAGTCTGATAATGAAAGTTCTTTTTATCAAAGCTAATTTCTGTATTGGCATGAACCTGCCGATTAGGAGCCGTCCAATCTGTCCACATCATATTAATAGAGAAATCAGCATTGGTAGATACATTATGCACCTCCTGATTGTGATGTGCTTTTAACCATTGTGTGTTTCCCAACAACTCATCTCCTGCAAGTGCTCCATCTTTAATAAATACACGTTGCTGTACTTTATTATTAGAGAGGCTAAATAAAGTTACATTCTCTTCTCTTTTTACAGCAGTTTTTACTGATTGAGCAAACAAAGATGTGGACGAAAACAAAGCAATTATAAAAAAGAAAACAGTAGTCTTTGTAAAATTCATAGGATAGCTTTAAAATTTAAGAATAATATTATTTATAAAACTCGCCTCAAGGTACACAAAAAGAGAAAGCAAAAATCAGTCAATCGGTTGCGCAAATTTTATTTTCTGTTCTATATCATTATTATTTCTCTTCTTTCTTCCTAAAAATGAACGCTATAAGTAACAGAAAAATCTTTTTCTTCTCCGGCTTGCAAAACAGTCAATCCAAGCTCATTATTAAAGGCATCCGGGGCGCCACTCAGCGTTTCTATAGCAATACTTTCTCGATGCGGAGGAGTATAAATCTGTAAAATTGGGTAACTCTCAGTTGGGCAAATATAGATACTGATATTATTTGCAGCATCTTGCAAAGTACATACCGGTTGAGCTGCATCTTCATCCAGTATAAAAGAATTATCTATTTCCTCCTGACCTAATTCACGTGCTTTCAAAAATTTGGTATAAGGCAGAAATTTCCCTGTAGGGATTAATTTATCATCAAATTCCAACATTTGATGTGCATGGAATTGTAATTTGCAATCATTCACTTTTGACCCTGTCTTAAAATAAGGATGCCAACCATCTACAATTGGCAGTTCCTCATTCCCTGTATTTTTTACCTGCGTTACCAATGTCAGACTATTATCTTCATGCAAAGTATAGGTTACTTTACAATTGTAATCAAAAGGATATCCACTATCCTCCTGTCGATATTCATAAATAAAAGAAATGCTAATACAGTCATCACTTTCTTTTGTATCGATCTTTCGAAACGGTTTATCCACTAATAAACCATGAATTGCATTCCCATCAGCATCCTTCTTTAAAAACTCATATTCTTTGCCCTTAAAAGTATATTTTCCCTCCATAAGACGACAGGGAAAGGGAGAAAGATTAGCACTCTTATGCGGTCCCTTTAGGTTCTCTTTTATATCATCAATATCTTCATAATGATCAATCAAATTGATTTCTTTGCCGTTTTGTTCCACTACCCAGCCATGCCACAATGCGCCATAGTCGGGTAATATCTGAATTTGTGTATTATTGTCTGTATTTTTAAGTGTTACAACTTCTAGCCCAGCTTGGTTACTGGTCTCACTTTTAAATCCCATAATTATATGTTTTAATGAATCCTTAATAATCCCTAATAAACAACTGTAAATGTAAAATTAATTTTAACTTTACCCCTGATTTTTATTTTTTATAAAATTATTAAAATAAATATGAGAAGCAAATTTTTATTGTTAGCCCTCATCTTGTTTGTAGGGAGTCCCGTTTTTGCACAAGTAGATCTTATTAATCAAGTCATTGATAATAAAAGTGAGAATGCCAAAGCAAATTTTCATTTCGAAACGGTTGTAAATATAGAAACCACGCCTATAGAAAACCAAGGAGCATCCGGCACCTGCTGGAGCTATTCTACCAATTCTTTCCTTGCTTCTGAGATGAAATCTCTAGGAAAGCAGCCGATTCCGCTATCAAAAATGTACACTGCGAGGCACGTTTATATGGAAAAAGCCATCACTTATGTTCGCATGCACGGACATCTCAACTTTGGACAAGGAGGAGAGCCACATGATGTTATCAATATGTATGAAAAATACGGAACCATGCCGGAATCAGCATATACAGGACTTCAATATGGCACTAAATCCAACAATTTCGGAGAAATGTTTGCAGCACTTAAAGGTATATTGGAAGGTGTGGTAAAGAATCCGAATGGCAAATTAACCAATAGCTGGAAAGATGCTTTCAACAGTGTTTTAGATGCTTATCTAGGACCTGTTCCTGAAAATTTTGAATATAAAGGCAAGACGTACACCCCCAAATCCTTTGCTAAAGAAGTGGTAGGTATCCAACCCAACCAATATGTTGAATTTATTTCGCAAATCTCTACTCCCTACTGGGAAAAAGCCATGATGATGGTTCCCGATAACTGGGCTTTCCAATGGGACTGGAATATTCCGATGGATGACATCACTAAAATCATAGACAATGCACTTGAAAATGGATACAGTGTTGCCTGGGGAACAGATGTAAGTGAACCTTATTTCAGCTGGTCTAATGGAATTGCTTATATTCCTGCTACACCGATAAAAGAGATGACAAGCGAACAAAAAAATGAGATGTTTAAAGGGCCTAAACCTGAAATGAATATCACTGCTGAAATGCGTCAAAAAGCATTTGATAATTATAAAACAACAGATGATCATGGTATGCAAATCATAGGAATTGCCAAAGATCAAAATGGCAAAGAATGGTACATCATTAAGAATTCATGGGGCTCCGGCAATGATTATAAAGGATATCTTTTCGTTACTAAGAACTACGTTAAATACAAAACAACCTCTTTCTTAGTAAATAAAAACGGAATTCCGAAAGACATCAGCAAGAAACTGAATATCTAACAGAGATAAAAACGATAGAAAAAAAGACATGAAGAGATTTTCTCTTCATGTCTTTTTTTTTGAAGGTATTTTGCCAGATGACCTTTATCCCGGAGCGGAAAATATTTCTGTCAGCGGATTTCTACCATGCAATGAAATTGTTTTGCTCCTGATGGTTTGTCAAGTCTTCAAATCTGAAATTATCTTCGTTTTTAAAATGATGACAAAACTGAGAGATACTAGTTGTTTGTAGTTCTCCCCTATCTATAAGTAACCCTTCATCATTTTTAAACCGACGAATATGATGAAAGTCCCAAATCAATTCAGGAGATACCTGCTTGTGTCTTTTCAAAAAACGCTGAAATTCAAGAAACTTTTTATTATGTTGTTCAGAAGAATAACTCATCATAGAGGACCAAAGATGTGGCTCACCTGCATCTTTCTCATTGAGAAACAATTTTGTTCCATCCCAAACCAACTCATGAATTTTAATATCCTGATCCCATGTAACCAAAATACTAAAAAAAGGTTCTATCCCCTGAAAATCATAAGTATTTATTGTTTGAAAAATAGCTGGAGATGAGAGCAATTCCTTTAAAACAACACCTCGACTTTTCCTGTATTTCTTCTTTCTTTTGTGCTTATGAAAGGCGCCATTCATCAGTGACATAAAAGTATTCATGCGGCTGATTCCGATCCACGTACCACCCGCTTTTTTATCTTTTGGATAATAAAGCTGCGTTTGATATTCATCATATTTTTGAGGCATACAGGCTGAACGCTGAATGGATTCATCCCTATTGGAAGTAATAATGAAAGTATTACTTTGCGTATTGCCCGGAATATAACTTAGCGTACACATGCCAGTTTAACAAGCCAGCATAGCG
>DATGTY010000105.1:0-3709 GCA_035301605.1 Chitinophagaceae bacterium
TGCTTTGGGTGGCTTATTGTTTGGTTTTGATACGGCGGTCATTTCCGGCGCATTATCCTCCTTAACAGGTCATTTCGGGATTGGAGATGCTACGAAAGGGCTTATTGTTGCAGCGGCTTCTATAGGTTGTATCCCCGGCGCTTTCTTTTCCGGACGACTGGCGGATCGTTATGGGCGAAAAAAGATGATGATTGTGACTGCAGTATTATTTTTTATTGCTGCTGTAGGAAGCGGCATTGCCGGGAGTGTTTTTGAATTGGTAGTCTATAGAGTGATAGGCGGATTGGCTATCGGAATGGCTTCTACACTTGCTCCTATTTATATTTCAGAGATTGCTCCTCCTTCTTTCAGAGGTCGTTTGGGAATGATGCAGCAGTTGGCTATTGTGGTGGGTATTTTAATTGCATTTATTTCTAATTATTTAATTGCTAATGCAGGATTCTCCTTTTTAACAGATACAAATCATTGGCGGTATATGCTTGCGGCCGCTGTTATCCCGTCGGTCTTGTTTTTTCTTTTACTTTTGATAGTTCCTGAAAGTCCGAGATGGTTAATTCTTAAACAAAAGGTGGGAGATGCCAGGAAAATATTTGGTAAAATATATGATCAAGGTACGGCGGGAAATGAAGTAGAAAAGGTACAGAAGGATCTCAAAAAAGAGACCGGAAAAGTGAAATTCTCTGAGATATTTTCTTCCCGATATAAGAAGATAGTAATTATCGGAATTGTATTTGCGGCTTTGGCGCAGCTTACCGGTATCAATATTATTTTTTATTATGCGCCTATGATTTTCCAAAAGATGAATATGGGAGGAAGTGTGCTTTTTCAAACCATTTTAACGGGGGTGGCAAATCTTGTGTTTACCATTATTGCCTTTGCCATGATTGATCGTTTTGGTCGGAAGAAGCTCTTGTTAGGAGGATCTATATTTATGGGATTGGCGATGTTGATTATAGGAACGCTGTTTTATACCAGCAATACGAATAGTTATTGGTTACTCGTGCTGATTTTCCTGTATATAGGCGCTTTTGCCTGCACCTGGGGCGTGGTTTTATGGGTGTATGTGGCTGAAATATTCCCTAACAGGATAAGAGGACACGCCACTTCCTTTGCGGTGTTTGGAAACTGGACCATGAATACCATTGTCTCCTTTACTTTTCCACTTTTACTCTCGGGATTAGGAGCTGCATTTACCTTCTTTATTTATGGCATTGTAAATATTGCTATGATTTTCTTTGTATGGAAATACGTTTTCGAGACGAAGGATGTTTCTCTGGAAGAGGTGGAAAAACTGTATTTGTAAAGTTTTTCAGTTAGGAATTATACACTAAACTTGTAATTTATTAAAAATATCAGAAGAATTTAATAAAAATATTTTGTTATTTAAATTTAATATTATAACTTTGGTAAAACGTTTTAACTTAAATTTTTTAAAAACCATGATTGAATTGTTTACTATCCTTTAATTATCGTTGTTTCATTTCTATTCGACATCTTTAGTTTTTAACTTTAAAGATGTATAGAGATGAATAATTTCCCTTTTATTGGTTTATCTCAATTTTTGTTGTCGATGAACTTCAATTAGGATGGATTGGGTTTGTGTATTTGCTAAAACGTTTAACTAGAACGACTATAAAAATTATAAAAAATGAAACTATGAAAAATTTTTTTACTCGGCAGGACAGCTTTTGGGGAGTTTTTGCATCTATTTTAGTTCTGCTAATATTTGTTCTGGGTTGTAAGAAAGAGGATGGAACGATGAAAACCTCTGAATCGTATAATCCTTCTGATCCTGTAAATATCAGTGATTTCTTTCCTAAAGAAGGCGGAGGGGGGCAACAACTTGTAATTTATGGAGATAACTTTGGGAATGACACTTCAATCGTTCATGTTACAATAGGAGGAAAACGAGCTATTGTTATTAATGTACATGATGATGCGATTTATTGTCTTGTCCCTAATCAGGCCTATAAAGGTAATATTGAGGTAAAGGTAGGATCCGGATCAAATCAATCTATTGTTGTGGCGGATACAGCTTTTGCTTATCAGCGAAAGATGGTGGTATCTACTTTGCTGGGAGAGACGGATGATCGGGGAAATTATGATGTGAAGAATGGCCCGTTTGATGATTGTGGCGGAATCTATAAACCGTCCTGGCTCAAGTTTGATCCTAAAGATTCGGGGCTTTTGTATATAGGTGAAGATAATGGGGGAGATATCAGGCTTGTTAATTTCCATGACAGCACGGTAACAACACCCATCACGACAGGGATGGGTAATTGGAGTCGGATTCGTACCATAGATTTTACATTGGACGGTAATTATATGATCATTGCAAATGACCAGACCGATAAAAATGGGATAGCTACCTCTATTTTGTCCAGAGCGAATGATTTTAAGGATCCACAAGTATTGACTTCGTATAAAGATTGCAATGGGGCTTTCATACATCCGAAAACAGGAGAATTGTATTTTAATAGTTACGAAAAGGGACAATTTTTCAGGTTTGATATGAACAAATATCTCTCTCAAGGAGACTTAGGGATTAAAGATTATAACGAGTTATTTAAAATACAGGATGTCGGTTGGGAATTTCACATTGCCATGGCTCCAAATGGGAACTATGCCTATATTTTGGTAATTAATAAAAATTATATACTAAGGACGGACTACAATTGGGATACGAAGAAGTTTATGCAACCTTATGTTGTTTGTGGAAAAGCACGTGAAGCCGGATGGGTTGACGGAGTGGGAACGGAAGCCCGGTTAAACGGTCCCTATCAGGGCGTTTTTGTTAAGAATCCGGATTATGCAGGACAGAAAAACCAATATGATTTCTATTTTACAGAACAGTATAATCACGATATCCGAATATTATCTCCGGATGGTAAAGTGACTACTTTCGCCGGACGTGGAAGTTCTAGTATCGATTCAAATCCGTATGGTTATATAGATGGGGCTCTCCGCACAGAGGCACGCTTCGATCAACCGAGAGGGATTGCTTATGATGCCAGACATAAAATATTTTATATTGGTGATTGTGAGAATCATCGCATTAGAAAGATTTCTATGGAAGGGAAATAGGTTTAACCGCACAAATCATCTTATTTATGAAGAACTATTTATTTTTGTTTATTCTCCTATTGGGATTTTCTTTGAATGCTTTTGCACAAGAGACCTTACATATTTCCGGTAAAGTAACAGACACAGAAAATGATGAACCTCTTATTGGAGTAAGTATTTCAGTTATTGGAAAGCCCGGAATGGGTGCCATAACAGATAAAAACGGGAAGTATGAAATAGAGGTCAAGCCTTATAGAACATTGGCATTTACTTATTTAGGTTATGATACTGCCAGAGTTTTAGTTAAAGAACAGAAAGTGGTTAATGTTTCAATGAGTCCGGCAAAGGCGCGTGCTATTGATGAAGTAGTAATTACTGCGACCGGGCCCGAAAGGAGGATTTCAGTCACAGGAGCAGTTACTTCTGTGGATATGGAGAATATGAAAAAAGCTTCTACGCTTTCTCCAAGTATTGTAAACTCTTTTGCGGGGAATGTTCCCGGCATATTGGCGCAACAGACTTCAGGCCAGCCGGGTAAGGATATCTCTAACTTCTGGGTACGTGGAATTGGGACGTTTGGGGGTGGCGAGAGTGCGCTGGTGTTGGTAGATGGCTTTGAACGAGATATTAATGAAATTAATGTAAA
>DATGTY010000106.1:0-2762 GCA_035301605.1 Chitinophagaceae bacterium
AAGGCTTTACGGGTAAATGATATAGACTGTCGTGTGTATAGTTGAGACATTTGACAACGGTCAAATCAGGTGTGCTATCTGTGTTTAACCAGCCTTCGCCAATAAGCATTTTGGCATATTCTCCTATTGTCATTCCATAAACGATAGGGATAGGCTGCATGCCAATACCTGATTTTTGATCTTCTTCCAGAATCGGACCATCAACGTAAAATCCATTAGGATTAGGTCTGTCCAGAATAATAATTGGCTTGTTATTCTCTGCAGCGGCTTCCATATATCTTTGCATGGAGTTGATGTAGGTATAGAATCTTGTACCTACATCCTGAATATCATAAATCATGACATCCACATTTTTCAGGTCTTTCGGAGTAGGTTTGTTATGCGATCCGTAAAGGGAAATGATAGGAATTCCTGTTTTTTTATCTACAGAATTTTTTACGGTAGCTCCTGCGCTGGCGGTGCCTCTGAATCCGTGTTCAGGACCAAATATTTTGATAATATTTACGCCTAAACTCAATAAAGTATCTACCAAATGTGTCTTTTGGGAGCCTATTACCGCCGTTTGATTGGTTAGAATAGCAATTCTTTTTCCCTTTAATAAGGGAAGATATTGATCGAACCTTGCAGCACCAACAAGAATAGAGGAATCTGTTGCCGGATGGGTGTTTTGTTGTTTAGCCTGAGCGGTACAGCCCAGAGTTATAATAAGTAGCAGGGTGGCTATTAATTTCATGTCCGTTTTTAGTGTAAATATAGGAATTTATGATTGGATTGCCATTAAGCTGCATCCTCTTAAATCACTACTGTCTCTTCTGCCTCGCACTTCAAAACTACCATCAGAATATAAAACGCCAAGATCATCGGTGGCAATAAATGCACAGGAATCTATATTTGCTAAATCCATAACGTTTATCACTCCGGTGGTCTTTTCTCCATTTTCAGGAAAGGGGATTAGGGATAACGGGTCGTTGATATCTCTAAGAAAAATAGTCATCCATGGTGGGCTATGGAATCGTCCTTTTCCTTTTGAATAAGCCTGACTGAGTAATTCAGTCATACCATATTCAGAATGTATGTTTTCTACACCCAGTCGCTCCGTAAGTCGGTGGTGTACTTCTTCCCGGGTGAGTTCTTTTCTTCTTCCTTTCATGCCTCCGGTCTCCATGATGATGGTATGCTTTAATCGCATTTTATATTTATCAACAAAATCCAATAGACCAAATGTGACACCGATGAGGAGTATTTTTTTATTTTCCTGCTCCAAACGTGTTAAGGTTTGAAATAATTTTTCATATTCGTTCAGATAAAATCCACTTTCTTTATGTTGACTTTGTTGAATGAAGTCATTTACCATATAAACCAGGGAAGCATTTTTTCGTTCCAGATAGGAGGGAAGTAAGCCGATGACAACGTAATCTTTAATCTCGCCATAAAATAATGCAAATCCTTTCCTGAAACTTTTTTCATAAATAGAAGGCTCCTTTACCAAATGTTGACTGGGAGTGGTTTGTGTGGTTCCGCTACTCTCAAAAATCAGTTTTGGTGTATAATTTCCACTTTGAATTTTGTGTGTTTTAAAGAGGCTAATAGGGAGATATGGGATATCGGAAACTTTTTTTACCTTGTCCGGAGTAAATTTTAAAGCCTTTAAATATTCCTGATAAAGCTTGTTGCTTTTATGCTGATAATGAAATAGTTGTATCGCTAATTTATCGATGTTGGGGTGGGGGGCAAAAAGTGATGTGATGTATTCTTCTCTGGAAAACATTAGAAACCTTATATTTGTAATTTAAGGACAGTAAATAGGCTGTTCTTGTGAAATACAAAATTACGGTTTTTCTTTTGTGATTGTTTAAATTTTAAATTGATGAGAAAATATTTATTATATATTGGTGTGGTGTTGGGCTTTTTTATGATGCTTTCTTGTGGTAAGGACAGTACTTATCCATCTACGCCCTATTTAAAATATGATCAAATTTATCCTGTAGATACGGTTTTGGCCTCCGAGAGGGTGCAAATTACTTGTACTTTTAAAGATGCAGAGGGAGATATTAAAGGAAAAAATCATTTGTTTTATAAAGGGATTAATATTACTCGTCCAGCCAGTATTCCGGATACTTTTTCCTCTTATGGGAAAGATATACCTGTTTTTGTTCAGTCAAAAGATGTAAAAGGAGAGTTGGTTGTATTTCTGAAACCTACCATGGATTTTCCGGCAAATGCAGGCTATGATTCCCTTTGTTTTGAACTTTATTTGAAAGATAAAGCAGGGCATTTTAGTGATACAGTACGAACGGATACGATTGTAATGAGTAATCTTCAGTAAAATATAATCTAATTCTCGCCGGGCTTATTGATTCAGAATTTTTGTTAACCATTTTTCAGCTAGTCTTGGCCATGTTTTTCCGGCAGGATTATCTTTTCGCAATCCGTATCCGTGACCTCCGGTAGGATAGAGGTGCATTTCTACCGGGATATCCGCTTTTCTCAATGCATTAGCCATCACCAAACTACTGTGTCCATAGGGGTCATCAGCTGTTTGAAATATAAACATTGGAGGTGTTGTAGAATCTACGTTTAATTCGGGAGTTAAACTATGGTTGGAACCTTTATCAAGATAGGCCGGATAAATTAATAAAGCAAAATCTGGGCGGGCAGAGACGGGATGAGTTTGATCTATTTCAGGATAGCTTTCCGTGTTGTATTCTGTGCTTAATCTGGCGCTAAGGCTTCCGCCGGCAGAAAATCCCATGATGCCTACT
>DATGTY010000107.1:0-2935 GCA_035301605.1 Chitinophagaceae bacterium
GATAAAAAACTCTTCTATAATAACAAATTAAATATCTCTTTTCTATCTCAAATAAGAGAGGGATTGCACTATATCATCGGAATATGGATTTCTAAATTATCTTTTACAATAGACTTCTTTAGATATCAATATGTTGAAAAAGGAGAACTTCTGAAATTTCACTCAAACGAGTGAATACGTCGATGTAAATCTTTATTTTTGCCCTTATGATGCATATTGATATTCTTACTGTTGTTCCTGAATTGTTGGAAGGTCCTTTTTCTCATTCTATTTTAAAAAGAGCACAACAAAAGGAATTGTTAGATATACAGGTCATAAACTTGCGAGATTATACCCCTTATAAACATAAGCAGGTAGATGATTATCAATATGGTGGAGGGGCAGGAATGGTCTTGATGCCGGAACCTTTATCTTTAGCTATTGAAGCACTGCAAAAAGAGAGAAGTTATGATGAAATCATATTTTTGACTCCAGATGGCCAACCTTTTAAACAATCCATGGCTAATCAGCTTTCATTAAAAAAAGATCTTTTAATGATTTGCGGACATTATAAAGGAATAGATGAGCGTATTCGAAAAAAATATGTCACAAGAGAAATATCCATTGGAGATTTTGTTTTATCGGGAGGAGAATTGGCAGCGGCGGTTTTGGTGGATGCTGTTGGTCGATTAATCCCCGGCGTTTTAAACAATGAAACTTCTGCCCTTTCAGATTCCTTTCAGGATAATCTTCTTGCGCCTCCGGTTTATACACGACCTGCGGATTTTAAAGGGCTGAAAGTACCGGATATCTTACTGAGTGGTCATGAAAGAAAGATTAGTGAATGGCGCTATGATCAGTCCCTGAAAAGGACCAAAGAACGAAGACCTGAACTTCTTAATCCGGAAGAAGAAAAATAAGCTGTACTTCATCAGAAATTAATTTTGGAAGCGCTGTATTTCAGTTACATTTGCGAACCCTTACGAAAAAAATATTTTGATTATGAAAAATACGCCATTTATTGAGATGCACAAGGAATTTGGTGGAAAGCTCGTTGATTTCGCCGGATTTCAGTTACCTATATCATTTACAGGAATTAAAGAAGAACATCAATCTGTTCGTGAGAATGCCGGTGTTTTTGATGTAAGCCACATGGGCGAGTTTTTAGTGGAAGGTCCGCAAGCAAAAGACCTTATTCAGAGATTAACTTGTAATAATATTGAAAAAGCTAAAAAAGGAAAGGCACAATATACTTGTCTGATGAATGAGAATGGCGGTATTATTGACGACCTGCTGGTTTATTGTTTGGAAGAAGATGCTTCCTATATGCTTGTAGTCAATGCGGCCAATATTGAGAAAGACTGGGATTGGATTGTGGCACATAATAAGGAAAAAGCGCAGCTTAAAAATATTAGTGACCAAACTTGTCAATTGGCGATACAGGGACCGCATGCGATAAAAATAATTTCAGACTTGACTTCCGTTGATTTGGCCAACATGAAATTTTATACTTTTGAAGAAGGGGATTTTGCCGGTCTGAATAATGTTTTAATTAGTGCTACCGGCTATACCGGATCCGGAGGCGTTGAAATCTATTTTGAAGATGAAGGGGATAATGCGCGTAAAGTGTGGAATGCAATCTTTAAAAACAAAGAGGAAACAGGAATTGAACCTATCGGGCTGGGTGCCAGAGATACATTGCGTATGGAGATGGGATTCTGTTTGTATGGCAATGATATCAATGATGAGACTACCCCTTTAGAAGCCGGACTGGGCTGGATTACAAAATTGAAAAAAGGCGATTTTATAGGAAGAACACCTATTGTAAAACAAAAAGAAGAAGGGCTTGTCCGAAAACTGGTTGGCTTTGAATTGAAAGAGCGGGGCATCCCTCGTAAAGATTATAAAATATTAGATGAAGCCGGAGATGAAATTGGGGTTGTGACTTCCGGTACGCAATCTCCTTCTTTAGGGAAAGCAATTGGATTGGGATATGTGAAAAAAGAATTTGCAGTCAGAGGAACCGAAATATATATCGCAGTTAGGAAGAAGAAATTGAAAGCAGAAGTCTGTAAAGTACCTTTTGAATAAAACGTATCATAGCATGTTATTTATTCTTCTTTCCAGGCTTTATCCCAATTTTGAGGTTAAAGTTTGGACTCTTTTATAGAATTTCTATCTTTATTCCATATTTTTACATCGATGTACTTTAACATATTTTTAGCAAATTCTTAATTAGTTAAAGGAATTATAAATTACTTTTGGCGTTAATCATTTAAACGATAATGAAGAAATATCCCGCATTCTCCATACTTGTCGCTTGGATCTCTATATTTACATTTTCTATACATGCATCTGCGAAGATACAGGCTCCAACAGATTTTATTCAAAATGTAACCACCACCTCCGGAGAAGAAAGTTTTTCAGTATCCTGGAATATTAACTATGAAGCTTTTAAGACCTTGGAAGAGGATGGTTATACTGTTTCTATAAAATATAATACGGAGATAGGAGCTAAGCGAGCCGAAAGTGGGTATGAGACCTCTAGTTGGAAGGAGGTGCGTGATATTGATCTCCATCAGACTAGCTATCAACTTGAAAATCTTGAGGGAGGAACATCTTATGTTGTGAAAGTGGGTGTTTCTGATGGAACACATACCTATTGGTCGAAACTTTCAGAAGCAGAAACTGAAAGAGGATGGGGACTTTTTCGACTTTTAGTGATTATTGGTTCACTGGGGCTTTTCATTTATGGGATGAAAATCATGAGTGAAGGAATCCAGCAAGCGGCAGGAAATAAATTGAGAAATTTATTGGGCTCCATTACGTCTAATCGATTTAAGGGCGTGCTTACCGGCTTTGGAATTACCTCTGTCATTCAGTCCTCATCAGTCACTACTGTGATGACGGTGTCTTTCGTAAATGCCGGATTGTTTACCCTTTTAGAATCTACCGG
>DATGTY010000108.1:0-7528 GCA_035301605.1 Chitinophagaceae bacterium
CGGAGAAATTGAGCAAAAAATCAAAAAACATAAAGAGGCAATTCAATATTTCCATAAAGCCTTGAACGCATTTCAACATTATTTTCCTTATTCAAAACAAAGAGACAAGCTGAAAATACAAGTAGCTTTAGGACAGATTAATACCACTCAAAAGAAATTATCCAAAGGCTTACAGCATTTCAATAACGCATTAGTAGGACTAATTCCAAAATATCAGGAAAAAAATTATTGGCCGGAAAATAAATCATTATACCCTGAAAATACATTGTTAGATGCCCTCAAAGGGAAAGCTAAGCTACTTGCGCTCCAAGGCAAGGACAGTATCGCACTGATAGGCTATCAAAAGGCTGCAACAGTTATCGAGAAACTAAGGAAAACTATTTTTAGTAAAGAAGCTAAGAGACTACTTCAAAAACAAAGTCTCAAAACCACAGAATCAGCTATTGCATTAGCCTTTAAGCTCTATCAAAAATCAAAATCCCCCGTCTATGCCAATATCGCTTTTAAAACGGCTGAACAACATAAAGCACGTTTACTCCTTAATGATTTACAAAAAGAATTGTCTCATACCCAGTCCCCAAAAAATGACAGCCTGTTTATCAAGCAAAAACGACTAAAACAAGCTATTGCATATTATACTCATTCTTATATTCAGGCTACATTACAACAACAAAGCCAGGACAGTAGCCAATGGAAACATCAGATTGATCAAACTCAATATCAACTATCACTCATTCACGAAAAAATAAAAAATCAATACCCTAATCTCAATTGGGACACTTCCATTCGGCTAAAAGAATTATTTAAAAACATACCTGATAGTACTATCTTCCGGGAATATTTTACAGGAATAGACTGCTGGTATGCTTTTGCTGTTAGCCAACAAGGAGTTGTAGCCTTCTCTAAGCTGGGTAAGTCCGGGAAATTAACCGCACAAGTATCCAATTTCATCAATCATTGGTTTAGTAATGGTTCAGGAGCGATGGTAAACCATCCCAAAGCATATTTTCAAAAGGCAAATCAATTATATCAAAAGCTTAGTTACAAGCTTCCCATAAACACCTTAAGACTCACCATCATCCCGGATGGTATTTTAGGACGTCTCCCTTTTGAAGCCCTTATTACGGACTCTCTTTATCTTCCTAATCCCGGGAAATGGCCATACCTTCTTCTAAAAGCACAAACCAGTCAGGCCTATTCTCTTTCGGTCTGGAATCATTTACAAAATGAATTCAGTCAATATAATCAACAATCTGGCTTTGCCGGATTTTTCATTGCGCCTAATAAAAACAGCAATCTGGCCGAACTGAAAGGCGTACAAAACGAAATAAAGACCGTAGAAAAAGAGCTAAGAGGCGAATTTTTCATCAACAAAAAGGCCAATACAAAGCATCTGTTTAAGTCCATAAAAAGCAATGCCGTCATTCACATCAGCACCCATTCTTTCCTGATGAGAGAAAATAAGATCCCTGCTTTACAAATGAGCAATCAAAAGATACTTTTGGCAGATTTATACCCAGTGGATGCGCACCCATCATTAATTGTAATCAGTGCCTGCCAAACGGCCAACGGTTTATTATCCCCCGGAGAAGGAATTATTAGTCTTGCCCGCCAATTTACAGCCATTGGCTCCGGCGGTGTTATTTCTGCTTTATGGAGTATCAATGATATTACTGCAGCAAAATTAACAGCTTTATTCTACCAAAATCTCCAACAAAGTAAGAAAAAAGCGTTTGCCCTTTACCACGCCAAAAGACAATGGCTTAACACGCCTTCACGAAGTGCCGTGCATAAACTTCCTTATTATTGGGCCGGACTGGTTTATTATGGAAACCATGTACCTCTTTCAAATCCTTTAAAAACGCCCACGCATTTTCAGTATTGGTTATGGATTGTCGGCATACTACTTATTCTGGCTTTTCTTCTCTTTTTGTTAAAGAAAAGGAAATCGAGTAGTCATAACAAACAATAGAAGATCTATTTTCAATAATTTTAACTGACATTCACTTTACTAGTGGCAGCTGTCCAACAATTTCATATACAAAAATGCCATTATTTTTTTGTAATTTTGCAAACTTTTATAGCTGAACTAATAAAAAAACACTCAATAAAGGAGAAGAGGATGAGCGAAGCCACTCAAAAATACCCGGAATTTGGACAGTTAAACCTACCTAAATTAGAGCAGGAGATACTGAAATCATGGAAACAAAAGCATGCTTTCGAACAGAGTATTTCCAATCGCAAAGGGAAAACACCTTTTATTTTTTTCGAAGGACCTCCTTCTGCCAATGGACTTCCCGGAATTCATCATGTTATTTCACGAACAATTAAAGATTTAATCTGTCGTTATAAAACAATGCAGGGCTTTGAAGTAAAACGCAAAGCGGGTTGGGATACGCATGGTCTTCCGGTGGAATTGAATGTGGAGAAAAAATTAGGTATCACAAAAGATGATGTAGGGAAAAGCCGACCCGATGGCAGTCCGGGTATTTCTATCGCGGAGTACAATGAAATCTGTAGAAAAGAAGTACTCCGATTTAAAACAGAATGGGATGAATTAACCAGAAAAATTGGCTACTGGGTAGATCAAGACAATCCATATATTACCTTTAAGAATGCCTACATAGAGACACTCTGGTATCTATTGAAACAGCTACACAATAAAGACTTACTTTATAAGGATGTCAGCATACAACCTTATTCTCCCGCTGCCAGTACAGGTTTAAGCTCACACGAGCTCAACCAGCCCGGCACTTATAAGGATGTAAAAGACACCTCCATGGTGGCTATGTTTAAGGCGATTCAGAATAAAAAAAGTAAATTCTTATTTAATGCTGCAGCAAAAGATACCGATGCAGCTTCATTACCCATCCACTTTATTGCGTGGACAACTACCCCATGGACCTTACCTGCTAATCTGGCTTTAACCATTGGGAAAAAGATTGATTATGTCCTGATTCATACGCTTAACCCTTATACAGAAGAACGTATTAATGTAATTATTGCCGAGCCTTTGGTTGCACAATATTTCAAAGCAGAAAACGAAAATAAGTCCTTCGCTGAGACAGATAAAAAGACACTTCCCTGGCGAATTCTTCACCATTTTAAAGGAAGTGACATTGAAGGCTGTAGATACGAACAGCTTCTTTCTTTTGAAGGAAATTCACTAGAAAAAGTAAAAGCACAGACGCCGGATGCAGATCCTTTTCGGGTATTAGCTGGTGATTTTGTAACCACAGAAGATGGTACCGGAATTGTACACACGGCTCCTTCATTTGGTGCAGATGACTATAAATTAGGAAAAAAATACGGTATTGGTATGTTAACCACCGTAGATAAAAAAGGCAGATTGATTAACGGCCTTGGCGAATTTAGTGACAGATACGTAAAAAATTATACGGATGCCCCTAATTACCAGGACGTAAACGTAGATATCTGTGTTGCCCTAAAGAAAGCAGGTTCAGCTTTTAAGGTAGAAAAATTTGAACACAGCTATCCACATTGCTGGCGAACCAATAAACCCATCATTTACTATCCGCTAGATGCATGGTTTATTCGTACTACAGCCATGAAGGATCGTTTGATTGAACTGAACAAGACCATTCAATGGAAACCCGAAGCTACCGGAACCGGTCGTTTTGGAAATTGGTTGGAGAACATGGTGGATTGGAACCTTAGCCGTAGTCGTTTTTGGGGAACTCCGCTACCGGTATGGTTCAGTAAAGATCGCTCTACCAGCAAGGTCATTGGTTCTATTCCTGAATTAAAAAAGGAAATACAAAAATCCTTAGATGCAGGCATCATGGAAACATTACCATGGGAATCTTGGGACGAAATTGATTTGCACAAGCCTTATGTTGACGAAATCATCCTGATGAGTGAATCCGGAGATCCTATGTACCGCGAACCGGATTTAATAGATGTTTGGTTTGATAGTGGGGCTATGCCTTATGCACAATGGGGATTGAATTATGAAAAGTTAGAAAAGGGAGATCCAAAACCTTTCAATGATCCTTTTGAAGGAAATTTCCCAGCAAGCTTTATCGCAGAAGGTGTTGACCAGACCCGTGGTTGGTTTTATACGCTGCACGCCATTGCCGGACTACTCTTTGACTCTACAGCCTTTAACACCGTAATGGCCAATGGGCTTGTCCTCGACAAAAACGGCAATAAAATGAGTAAAACGGTAGGGAATGTCGTAGATCCATTCACCATTATTGATAAATACGGGGCTGATGCCACACGTTGGTATCTTACCACCAATGCCTCTCCTTGGGATAACTTAAGATTTGACAAATCCGGGATAGCAGAAGTTCAACGCAAATTCTTCAACACCTTATTCAATACCTATAATTTCTTTGCAATGTATGCCAACATTGATGGCTTTACATTTAAAGAAGATTATATTCCTGTAAATAAACGTCCTGAAATAGATCAGTGGATATTATCCAAATTAAACACCCTCGTTAATGAGGTAATTCAATTAATGGATTATTACGAACCTACGCACGCCGGCAGAGCTATACAGGAATTCGTAGGAGAACAATTGAGTAACTGGTATGTTCGCTTATGTCGTCGCCGTTTTTGGAAAGGCAGTTATGGAGAAGATAAAATATGTGCTTACCAGACGCTTTATGAATGTATGGATACCATTTTAAAATTAATGGCGCCGATTTCTCCATTCTTTAGCGACTGGATGTTTAAAAACATGAATAGCATAAGTGGGAAGGATACAGCTTCTTCTATTCATCATACGGATTACCCTAAAGTAAAGGAGGAAGTCCGCGACAACGAACTGGAAGAAAGAATGCAGTTGGCACAAGATATTACGTCATTGATACTCTCTTTAAGAAAAAGAGTAAAAGTTGATAATAAAGTAGGAATTAAGGTACGTCAGCCCCTGCAAAAGATTCTTATTCCAATTGCAGACACACATATCCAAAAACAAATTGAAGCTGTTTCAGACCTTATAAAGAATGAAGTAAACATAAAAGAAATTGAATTTATTACCGAAACAGAAGGCTTCATTCAGAAAAAAATAAAACCTAATTTCAAGATTCTTGGTAAAAAGTTAGGTAAAAAGATGAAATCGGTCAATAAAGCACTGGCACAGTTCTCTCAAAAGGACATTGCGTTATTAGAATCTCAGGGATATTATGAACTGACCTTAGAAGATGGTTCATTAAAAATTCTTTTGGAAGAAGCCGAAATCACTTTCGAAGATATTGAAGGTTGGTCTGTTGCTTCTAAAGGAGCGTTGACAGTCGCTTTAGATGTATCCTTATCGCCTGAATTAAAAGAAGAGGGACAAGCCAGAGAGCTGGTCAATCGCATACAAAAACTTAGAAAAGATAACCATTTTGAACTAACTGACCGAATAAATGTTAAGCTAGCAAGTGCCAATGGCTTAAAAGATGCGATAATTCATTTTAATCATTATATTTGCACGGAAATATTGGCAGATGAACTGGAAATACTTTCCGATTTACAAGAAAATGGTACTGAAATTGACGTAGATGGGACTAAAATTAAAGTAAACATTCAAAAAAGTAAATAAAGAGATATGGCTAGAAAGAAGAAAAACAATATTGAGCCGGTTAAATATAATCCGGATCCATCTGTACTAGATACTCCTAAGACAGAATATACTCCGGGGAGAAGATACAGTGATGCAGACCTCAAAGAATTCAAAGATCTTATTGAGAAAAAATTGGAAGCTGCCCGCGAGGAAGTAACTTATCTTCAAGGATTAATTACCAGAAAAGGGGATTCCGGAACGGAAGATACCAGAGGCAAAATTATGGGTATGGAAGATGGTAGTGGTACCATGGCCAGAGAACAACTCAGCCAACTTGCCAGCCGTCAAATCAAATTCATCGACCACCTGGAAAAAGCTTTAATCCGTATCGAAAATAAGACATACGGTATTTGTCGTGTAACCGGCAAACTAATCGATAAAAAGAGACTTAAAGCAGTACCTCACGCCACGTTAAGCATTGAAGCAAAACAGGCAAGAGGATAAATAATGGAAGTAAAAATGAGAAATAATGTTCTCATTTCGGGATATGCTCCCAATTTTTCACATTTTAAAAAGGCTTTCATCCTTCGATGAAAGCCTTTTTATTATTAATGCAGGTATCATTTCCGCTTGGGAGTTATGCTATTTTTCCAAGGGTTCTCCTTGCTTGATTTCTTCTACGACCTTTGGATTTAACAGCGTAGTTACATCTCCCACATTATCCTTTTCTCCTTCCGCTATCTTTCTTAAGATACGTCGCATAATTTTTCCGGAACGCGTCTTTGGCAATCCGCTCACAAACTGTATTTTATCGGGTTTGGCGATAGCTCCAATCACACGGCTTACTGTCTGCAGCACATCTCTATGGATTTGACGTTCTACCGTATCTACACCATCTTCTAAAATAACAAAGGCATAAATTCCTTGACCTTTTATGTCATGCGGATATCCCACTACAGCACTTTCAACCACATCGGAATGCATATTTATGGCATTTTCCACCTCTGCTGTTCCAATTCTATGCCCGCTGACATTTAATACATCATCTACACGGCCGGTAATTCTATACATTCCATTTTCTTCTCTCAAACAACCATCACCACTAAAATATTTACCTGGATAGGGTGCAAAATAGGTATTATAACAACGATCATGATTTCCCCATGTCGTACGCAACATTCCGGGCCATGGGAACTTAATACACAAGTTTCCTTTGGCCGCAGGCGTAGTAATTTCCTTTCCATCCTCATCCATTACTGCAGGTTGCACACCAGGCAATGGATAAGTAGCATAAGAAGGCTTGGTATCTGTTACCGTCGCAAGGGTAGAAATCAAGATTCCTCCATTCTCTGTCTGCCACCAGGTATCTACAATTGGACAACGTTTTTTACCAATATTTTCATAGAACCAATTCCATGCTTCTTCATTAATCGGCTCCCCTACACTTCCCAACACTCTTAAGGAACTTAAATCTTTATCTTTCACATAATCCAATCCATGAGCCATTAAAGAACGAATGGCAGTAGGTGCTGTATAAAGGGTATTCACTTTATGTTTATCTACTACTTCCCAAAGACGACCGGCATCCGGGAATGTCGGGGTTCCTTCGAACATCATCGTAGTTGCCCCTGCAGCCAGCGGGCCATATACAATATAACTATGTCCTGTCACCCAGCCAATATCGGCAGTACAGAAATAAACTTCTCCCGGTTCGTAATTAAATACATTTACAAAAGTATAAGTCGTATAAATCATATATCCGGCAGTAGTATGCACAACTCCTTTTGGTTTTCCTGTACTCCCACTAGTATAAAGAATATACAACGGATCTTCTGCATCCATTTCTTCGGCAGGGCATTCGGGATTTCCCTGTGTTTCTACTCGTTTAATTTCATCACTCCACCACACATCTCTACCTTTTATCATGGAAACCGGTGTATGTGTACGCGTCAATACAATACAACGTTCAATCGTCGGACACTGTACCAGCGCATCATCTACTACATCCTT
>DATGTY010000109.1:0-5956 GCA_035301605.1 Chitinophagaceae bacterium
ATTTATATTATCTGAGCAATTTTTTCCCCATTTATTCTCGATGAGCATGAACCATTACACTTTTCATTCCTAAATCCTCCGGGCGTTATAACACAGACATAGCCTATCAGACCGTCGAATCAAAACTATTTAATCATATAGATTGGAATAAACTTTGAACTTCTATTAATAAAAAAATAGTCTTATGAAAAAATTATGTTTTTTAAGTGCGATGATTCTCTCGTTGACCCTATTTCAAGCTTGCAGCTCCAACGGAAACGGAAGTAAACAGAAAGCGGATTCTATCAATCACGCCAATGAGCCTATGTCCAAAAAAGCAACCTCTGACTTTTTGGTGGAAGCAGCTATCATCAATATGAATGAGATTAAACTGGGATCTATAGCTCAAAAGCAGGCTGCTAACCCACGTGTAAAGGATTTTGCTGCCATGATTGTTCATGACCATCAAAAGGTGAACAAAAAGCTCAAAACACTGGCACAAAAGAAGCAGGTAAAATTACCTGACTCTCTGAATCAAGAACATCAGTCCAAAGCTTCCAAATTAAAGGAGAAAAAAGGAAATGATTTTGATGAAGCCTTTGTTAAAGATATGGTGAAAGGCCATAAAGATGCCATTAACACCTTTCAAAAAGCAAAAAGAAACGTGGATGATGGAGATGTAAGAAGTTTTATAGAAAAAACACTTCCGGGATTACAGAAGCATCTTGATTCTGCCGAGACCATACAATATGCACTCAAAGGTAGAAGTCAATAATAGCTCATAAAACTTTAACGCTTTTCTTCGTTTTGTATTTCGAAAAAAAGGCTGTTCAAATTGAACAGCCTTTTTTTATTTCCTCTTCATCAGCCATCCTGCCAGTCCTGCCAAGGTCATTGCTGCCCCAAAGACAATCCATTTATGTCTTTCCGCCCATAATAACGGACTACTGTCGGTGGATTGAGATGTAAATGCGCCATGTGTACCCAAATCCCCACTCAGTGGAGACCATAGATTATCTTCCTTATTGGGATCTACGACCTCCGATGTTTGTTGACCATTATATCCTTTATTTGCAAGATAATAATCCATGTAAGCCGGCAGAAATTTATTCCCTATAATAGATTCAAAAGTGGGATAACCTACCTTCACCTCCCGCTGAGGATGACGTGCCACAAACATGACAGCTTTGGCCGCTAATTCCGGTTCATAAATAGTACCCATCGGTCGAGGTTTGTTGGATAGTTTATTTCGCACCGACTCAAACTGTGGTGTATTCATGGCCGGCATTTGTATCATACACAAATTCACTTTGCTTTTTTCATGAATAAGTTCGCTACGCACCGATTCAAAAAAACCATGTATCCCGTGCTTAGCACCACAATAAGCAGACTGTAAAGGAATACCGCGATAGGCTAAAGCTGATCCAATAAGGATGATTGTTCCTTTATTCCGACGAGTCATGCTTTTTAAGGCTTCACGGGTTCCATATACTTGGCCTAGATAGGTCACCTCTGTTACTCTTTTAAATTCTTCGGAAGTAATGCTGGTAAATGATCCAAATACACTCACCATGGCATTATTAATCCAAATATCTATAGCACCTAACTCCCGCTCTATTCGTTTGGCTGCATATTCCAACTGCTGTGCATCACTCACATCTGCTTCTACTGCCAAAGCGATACTTCCAAGTTTCTCTACGTCTTTTTTGGCTCCTTCCAACCCTTCTTTTCCTCTTGCTATAAGCCCTATCTGAACAGCATGTTTGGCAAATTCTCTAACAATAGCACGTCCCAATCCTGCAGAAGCGCCTGTCACTACGACCGTCTTTCCCGAAATTTTTTTAGCCATCATTCTTTTTTATATAATATCTACCTTAAAGTTCTTATTCTCCCATTGATTGGCTTCTTCCCAATGAAAAGTAAAGCAGAATGCCCCTTTTTTATTTGCTTTTGGCAAATCAGCAAAATAAATTCCCAAACCGGAATCTTTCGTTTTCACATCTTTAACAGTCTTCCAATTATCCATAGTCCAGTGGATGAGCGCATGCGCTTTGGTTTCAATTCTCAATTTCTTATCTTTTGTAACCGCATCTATCGGTTGCTCAAAACGCCAAATTTCATGTTTACATTTATTATCATTTTCAAGATAACGTAGCCGACCATGCTCCGGCATATCAAAAATCTTTTTTAATTTTAAAGAAGCACACAGTTTAATATATTCTGATTGTGCCCATACCAGTGGCATGGCAGAGCCGGAAGGTTTTCCAAAAACAAGTTCCTTCTCCGGAATGTCTTTCTGATCCCATATTTGTTCAGGAAGTAACCCATAATGGGAAAAGGATTCCAAAGTTTTTATCAATGATTTAGCTTTTTGTAAATGACCGGCTGCTATTTCATAGTGGGCACGCTCTCCTGTCAATAAAGGCCAGAGACGACCGGCTCCTTTTC
The DNA here is from genome assembly GCA_035301605.1 of Chitinophagaceae bacterium. Classification (GTDB taxonomy): domain Bacteria; phylum Bacteroidota; class Bacteroidia; order Chitinophagales; family Chitinophagaceae; genus FW021-bin31. The sequence goes on from DATGTY010000109.1 coordinate 2,428, forward strand.
CATTGTAAGCGCTGCCATCTGATTTTTCTCCATAACCATCGTTGTTGTACCTATACCAACAGGGACCATGCGGTGTTTCCACCTTCAGCAGATGATCAATTACTTTAATAGTATTTAAAATACGGGGATCGTTTGCGTCACGCAGACCAAAACGAACCAATGCCAGCGCATCGGGGCTAACAACTTCATTTGCCAATACCCACCCCTCTTCATTTTCATGATTACCAAGGTCTATTTTTTTATTATTGAGTGCCTGCGCGGGCGAATTTTTATCGGGATTAATACGAATATAATAGCCCTCTACTCCTACTTCTTTGGCCAATTTCGTCCCGGTAACATAAGTCCATTTCTCAACATTATCATTCCAGCAGTCGGCAGTTTCATAGAGATAGACGGCCAGTTTTGGCATGTCGTTATTTTGTGCAAAGTCAGCCGCAGACAACAAAGCGGCAATTTCAGCCGCCAGTGTAAAGGTAGAATATCCGGCCAACTCCTCCCAACGATCCAAAAAGGTAAAAGGACCTTCTCGAATCAAATATCCCGAAGCTTTTACTATCATCTTCGAGAATCTCTTAAAATACCCCTTTTCCATCAAATTTTGATTTTTGAAAAGGTCAATTAACAATATCGGCAAAGCCATTTCATCCAACTGAATGCCATTCCAATGTGCTTTTCCGGATAACCACATATTCTGAGGCCAGGATCCGTCGGCTTCCTGTGTAGCTGCAAGATAATTGAGTATGCGTTGCATATCCAGTTGAGCGCCCATAGCCATAAGTCCGCCGGAAGATTCAACCAAATCCCGCGACCATACCATATGATAACCTCCTATATCTTTATCGCCTTTTGCGTCTCCCCAGGGAATAGACATGCTGGCTACAATAGCACCGGGAAAACGCTGTGCTTCATGGATCCGTAGAACCGCTGCACTTTCGCGATACATATTTCCGGGTGATTTTTTTGAATCCTGGTGCGTGATTGTCTTTTGCCAATCCTGCCATTCCTTTATATACTGCTGGTATGCTCGATCAAATCCATTTAACAGCGAAGACCAGGCATGCAATCCTGCTTCTTCTTGATCACTGCCAAAACCAATGGCCAATAAAAAGGAATCCCCCACTTCGTCTAAATCTATTTGACTTGTTAAGGCAATATTTCCATCTTCGGCAAGTTGATATTCTCGGGTCATTTGTTTATTTTGATGAATATCCTGCCAGCCGTCAGAGGCTCCTACAAACCCCACAGAACATTTCTTCCAAGGACTAGAACAAGCAAATGCAATGGCTTTTCCTTCCCGATGAGCAAAAATCATAGGCACTCCTTTATATTCGCCCACCCAGGCTGTATTCCCGCCTCCGCAATTATTGATATGGGGCGCCATAATAGCGTAGAGTTGATAATTCTTTTTTTCTCCTTTCAAAGCCTTAAAACGAACTTTTTGTAATACAACATCTCGAATGGGATCGGCAATAATTTGTTTTTCAATCTGATAATTTCCATCCAGACAACGATTCGTAACCTGATAAGCGGGAATTCCCTTTTCGACCATATGTGTATCATGAAAAGTATGTCTTTTTTCCTCCGAAAAAAATGCTTTCCCATCTGCAACAATAAATTCCATATCACGTGTACAGGCTGTATCTTCCCGTGGAAAGTAAATCTCATTTAAAATACCATGACTAATGGTAAAACTCACATTTGAAGAAGCATTCAAAGCTTTACCGATTCCATCTTTTGCACTTGAAGTCCAGCGTGCCGGAATTCCCGGCCACCCCGGCGCTGTTCCTTGTCTGTTATTACTCATAACCATAAATAAGACAACTTCTATGCCACTGCCCTCTGTTGCAATAGGTATAAAACTTGTATTTATATTAATTAAAAAATAGAGTTATGCCTAAGTATTCGAGAAGCGCACAAAAAGACGTTGAAAGAGCGATAAAGGAAATGAAAAAGGGAGAACTAAAGAGTGGAAAGAGCGGTAAGAAAGTAACCAGCAAAAAACAGGCAATTGCAATTGGGCTTTCTGAAGCCAGAAAAAAAGGAAAGAAAGTTCCTAAAAAAGATTCCAATCATCAATCAAAAGAAGAATAAAGATGGGAAGTTTTACCCCGTAGCACGGAAGATTTTGTGGAGGAAAATCCCCACATTCACACCCAAAAAAGGCTGTCAAAAAATTGACAGCCTTTTTTATTCCTGATTTTACCTACTTATATTTGTGGAAAGTTAGCGCATTGATGTTGTATCCATATCGGTATTAGTCGTATCCAAATCCCCTCTCACATTCCTATTCTGCTTTTTATAATTCCAAGGATGACGTTTCGTTTCCATTTTTTGATGCTTTCCCATCTTATTCCATTTTCCATTTTTTTGAGGTTCTGTTGTTTGCGGATTTAAAGCTGGGCTCGTAACTTCCGGAGAGGAGGTATCCAAATCTCTTCTTACATTCCTGTTCTGCTTTTTAGAGGTCCACGGATGATGAGCATTCGTCTTTGAGGATTCGGTCTGATTAGGCGGAATTTGTTGTTGATTAGGCATTGTATCTGTAGGCAGTGTATCTGTGAAAGCTGGATTGTCATTCCTCAATTGAGGTGTATCCTGCTTCACTTGTGCCAATGCGGTAGTCACAACAAAGATTCCTGCTATCCCCATTAAAATAATACGTTTCATAACAAAAAATTTTAAATTTTCATACTTTATTTATAATTATAATAAAAACAAGCCTTATGCCAAATTGAAATCTATCCCATTGCTATAGGCTTAATTAGCCTAATTATTGTAATACCTCAGCTTATGGGCTTAAATAAAGAAAAAGAAGAGAATAGTATGCCTTCAGAGGATCAAGCCGCTTCCGGTGTTCCAAAAGAAGGATGGGCTGTTGGTGACCGTTTTTCATGGAAGGAAATATTATTGAGGGTCATCGCTTCTGCAGATGAAGAAATATCAGAAAATCCACGAGGTTTGTTTTTTAGTGGTCTTACTGCAGGATTTGCCATTGTACTTACGCTGATTGGTCATGCTACCGGCCGTGCGCAATTTCCCAATAATACCTTTCTGGCGGCTATCTTATATCCGATAGGTTTCATTTATATTATATTAGGTCGCTATCAGCTTTACACGGAAAATACCCTCCCGCCGGTAAAACTTGTACTCATGCGTCTTGCAAGTATTCCTTTACTGTTGCGATTATGGGGGATTGTACTTTTTTCAAATATCTTGGGCACAATCCTTGGCACTTTTGTAATGGTGCATACCAATATGCTGTCTCAGGAAGTGCAAGAAGCGGCTATCGGATTTGTTCAGCATGCACTCATGCTCTCCTGGTGGGATATTTTTTTCAGGGCGCTCTTTGCAGGCTGGCTGGTGGCCGGTGTCGTATGGATTAATATGGCAGCCAAAGACACGATTACTCGTTTTGCTTTGGTGTATCTCGTTTTTTTCACTATCGCTGCCTGTCAACTCTTCCATGTAGTGACCACTGCTGCGGAGGTACTTTTTGTAGGGTTCTACGACCATTCTTTATTTGAAATTG
>DATGTY010000110.1:0-2934 GCA_035301605.1 Chitinophagaceae bacterium
TATGGGTTAAGTTATACCAAATTTGAATTTAGCGATTTAGAATTATCTGATTTGAATCCGCAACAGGGAGAGGATATTAAGATAACCTTTACGGTTACTAATATGGGAGACAGGGCAGGAGATGCAGTTCCACAATTGTATGTTCATGATGAGGTGAGCAGTGTAACTACTTATGTGAAAAAATTAAGAGGTTTTGATAGAATATATTTAAATCCGGGAGAATCTAAAAGTGTAACTTTTACGATTACGCCTAAAGATTTGAGTATTTGGGATATGAATATGGATTTTACGGAAGAACCAGGGAATTATAGAGTGCTTATTGGTCATTCTTCAAAAAATATTGTTTTAAAACAGGAATTTGAGGTTCATTAATTGAACTGTCACGCGTCTCTCAAGCCGCAACAAAGGGGAAAATTTATGGCTTGTCAGGTCTCTATGCATTTGGTGAGGGACAATTCAGAAATATATCACTTGCAAAAGGTCAATAATCAATAAAAAATAAACCTAAATAATTCTTTATCCCCCTTATCTTTGCAGATTCAAAATAAAATAAAGAAATGGATACAGTAATATTTGATATGGATGGTCTTTTGATAAATAGTGAGCCGCTCTGGAGAGAGGGGATGGCTAAGGTGTTTACCAAATTAGGAGCACAGCTTGAACCGGAAGACTATAAACAGACAATGGGTTTAAGAACCAGTGAGGTTGTTGCGTTTTGGTGTGATTATTTTGAGTGGGAAGATATTCATCCTGAAAATCTGGAAAATGAAATTTTGGATGAAGTTATTGCTTTGGTTGTCGAAAAAGGCAAACTGATGGAAGGAGTGGAATACATTTTAGAATTTTTCAAGAAGAAAAATTTTAAGATTGGACTGGCGTCTTCTTCCCCAATGAGAATGATACAAAAAGTGCTGTCGCATTTTAAAATTAGTTCTTATTTCATGGCCTGCCATTCGGGTCAATTTCAGGATTATGGAAAACCTCATCCTAGTGTATATCTTTCGTGTGCCAAGGAATTAAAGGCCAAACCGAGCGAATGTTTAGTCTTTGAAGATTCTCTGAATGGATTAATTGCTGCTAAAGCAGCCCGGATGATAACGGTTGTTATTCCTGAGTTGTCTGACAGAGCGGATCCTCGTTTTTCTCTTGGAGATTTGAAGTTGAATTCCCTTTTAGAGTTTACAGATGAAAAATTACAATTACTTGAGAAGGAGATAGTATAATGATTATTGATTTTCGTCTTCAGGTATTTCAAAAGGTTGCTCAATATCTTAGTTTTACGAAAGCGGCAGAGCAACTTTATATTTCTCAACCTTCTGTTACCAAACACATCAATGAGTTGGAAAAGCAGGTACAGAAACCCTTGTTTAGCAGGAAAGGAAGAAAAATCAGCTTGACTGCAGAAGGAGAGATGTTGTTGGGATATGCCAATAGAATTATTTCTTTGTATCGAGAGCTGAATGAGGAGGTGAATGAGTGGCAGCAGGTGCAATCCGGAGATTTAAAGATTGGAGCGAGTACGACCATTGCGCAATATATTCTGCCCGCTATTCTAGCGAAATTTAGAGAAGTTTATGCCGATATCAACTTGCATTTGTTGAATGGGAACACCAAACAAATAGAAACACATGTGCTTGATCAGAAGGTAGATGTAGGGGTTATTGAAGGGAAAGCTACCAATAAGTTATTACATTATCAACCTTTTATCCGGGATGAAATCGTTTTGGTTACCCGACAGAATAATAATAAGCTGAAACGGGATTTTATTCAAAGGGAAGCAATAAAGGAACTGCCTTTATTATTGCGAGAAAAGGGATCCGGTACACTTGCAGTATTACTTCAGGAGTTACATCGAAATAATATTTTTGAAAAACAATTGAAAGTAGAAATGGAATTGGGAAGTTCCGAAAGTTTAAAGACTTATCTGTTTCATTCTAATGCTTTTGCCTTCGTATCTATACATACCGTACTGGATGAATTATCTACGCATCGATTAAAGGTGATAGATATAGAAGGGTTAGATATTGCACGTACATTTCAATTTGTAACTTTGCATGGGGAGCACAGTAAGTTGCATTCACTTTTTAAAAATTTCTGTCTTTTGCATCATAACTTTTAGCTATAATAGATAGCTTTTTGTGATGAACTTTATCTCACTAATCATTTCATCTTTGCAGGAAATGATTAAAGATATGGATAACAAAATTTTGAAGAAAGTAGGTTTTGGTGTACTCATGTTTCTATGTTTAACGCCTTTAGTTAGTTCACCAATTGCTTTAGTGATGGGTTTCTTGTTTACTTGCTTTTTGGGAAATCCTTTTGCGAAATATAATCATCAGGCAACTAATTGGTTATTGAAGGTGTCCGTCATTGGACTAGGTTTTGGAATGAATATGGGGCATGCTGTAGATGCCGGAAAACAAGGTTTTGAGCTAACCATTTTCACAATTGGTTCTATAATACTACTGGGTGTTATATTAGGAAGGGTGCTGAAAATTAATTCTAAGACCAGGCATTTACTCTCTTCCGGAACGGCTATATGCGGCGGGAGTGCTATTGCAGCGGTGGCTCCGGTAGTGAATGCATCGGAAAAAGACATGTCTGTGGCGCTTGGTGTAATATTCGGTCTCAATGCTATTGCGCTTATTTTGTTTCCGCTTATTGGGCATACCTTACATCTGTCCCAATATGAATTTGGGTTATGGAGTGCTTTGGCTATACAAGATACAAGCTCTGTCATTGGTGCGGCTTCTGCCTATGGAAAAGAGGCTTTGCAAATTGCAACCACCGTAAAATTAGCGCGTGCGTTATGGATTGTCCCGGTTGCACTCATCAGTGCATTCGTTTTTAAAAGCAAGAGCAAAAAGATTAAAATTCCCTGGTTTATTGGATTATTTATTCTTGCCATGCTGTTGAATACTTATGTCAATCTTC
>DATGTY010000111.1:0-6693 GCA_035301605.1 Chitinophagaceae bacterium
TGTAAATTTTCCAATATGACATCATCCAGGAAAACGATATATTGCTGATTCTCTTTTTTTACTGAAAAAAAACGAGTTAAATAAATAGAAGGGATATTCACTATGGCAATCTCATATTTCTCTTTTGTTTTTAGGCAAACCGAGAAATAAATCTGATTATTTTCAGGAAAAAAATCTTCACTTTCTGAAAGAAATACAGGTTGAATAAAAGCCATCACCTGAGTAAGGAAATAATATTCTGTCTCTTTCGTTATTGTTATTGGAATCTTCTGATTAGAAAGTAGAACAATGCCATGTTGTTCTTTTAAAGGTTCAAAACAAGCGAATAACAACTTCCCAAAAAGCTGCTGTTGTGCATCAATAATAGCGCCTATTTGTTCGAGTAGAGTGGCTTGTTCTTCTTCCTTTTTTATCTTTTTCAAGGCCATTAATGCAGGAATACGCACCCGGTAGAATTCATCCAGATTAGATGAATATATAGATAGAAAATTCAATCGTTCTCCAAGAGGAATATCCACTTTCGCAGATTCTTTTAAAACTCGCTCGTTGAAAGAAAGCCAACTAATATCTCTATCAAAGTATTTGTAATCCAAAACAGATCTTTTTTAATGAAACTCTCAGACAATTGCGAATATGAAGGCCAATACGGACAGTATTAATCCAAACATAAAGATGTTATAAGCCATTCGCAACAACTTATATTTGCGCCCAAGAACGACACCCTGAGCATACACATCTTTAATAAGCGAGTCATAAATAAATTCCTGATCATCCATCAATTTCTGCATTCCTTCGTGGTAATCCGCTAATTTCATTTTGTAAAAATTGCCAAAAAACAACAAATTAACTTTCTTATCATCAAGATCAGACTTTTCAAATTTCCCTTGTGGAAGGCTGGGACGCGTGGCCAAGATGGAAAAAATAAGGGTTAGCAAACAGACTGTTAGAATAATAATGGTCGGAATCGTCAGGAAATCCTGTTCTTTTATATGTCTGAGTAAAAGACTGATAACGGCAGATAGAATAATGGAATTAACCGTAATCATATTTCTCGCTTTATAGTCAGCAAGCTTACTCATCCGCTGATTGTTATTGGAGGCAATTTTAAACATCGTTTCCACACTCTTACTGAGTTTTCGACCTTTCCCTTTTTTATTTTTTTCGGGTTCATCCTTTTTCTTCTCCACAATATCTTTTCCTTCCCGATTATCTTCTTTTGTATTGTCCACTTTTTCTTCCAGTTTTTTTAAGTTAATCTTTTTGACATCATTAAGTAAGAGTTGGCAATACTCCGTATGATAATGATGCTGTTGTAAGAACGTAATGGTATTGGCATCCCACAGCTCTTCTGTCAAATCAATCTTTTTGACATCAACATTCTCCTGCCGGATAAGTTCATTAATTTCTAAAAAATAATTTGTTCCTAAATGGTATAAATCGGCGTCACATACGATTTTTTCTAAGAGCGTATGTGGCTTTTGAGGAACTCTGGTAACCCGGATACAGTTTTTTACGCTATCATAAATAGTAGCATCTACTTCTTTTTCCTTCAGAAATTTCTCTGCTAAGTTTGCGCCTTCCTGTTCGTGATTTCCGGCATCAATAAAATATCCTGTATCGTGAAACCAAGCTGCTGCCACCACAATAAAGAAATCCTGATCACTCAACTGATAGTGGTTGGCAATTTCTTTAGCAGCTTCTACCACCCTTTCGGTGTGGTGAATGTTATGATAGTGGAAACGTGTATCTTCATGAGCAGAAAAGAAAGAGCAGATATAATTTCGGATCTCCTTTATAATTTTATCATCATCCATTGACAGCGTATTTTATGAGTCGATCACAGATACTTTCTTCCTCAATTCTTTACTAATATAGACAAAATTCTACAATTACACGAAACTTGAGAAAACAAACAACAGATGACAGGAAGAACAGATTAACAAGTTTTTCGCTTTCTTTTCTTATATTTTCACCGGAGGATATTCCGCCGGATATTACAGCTACAAATGGTCGGAAGTGTTGGATGCAGATGCTTTTTCTCTGTTTAAAGAAAAAACATCTTAGAGATTATTAAATGCTTTTGAAAACAACCCATTCTCATTTATACTTTCAGACAATCAAATATGTCTTACTTTTTACATTATGCTCAACTTTAACTTCAGGAGTAAAAGATTGAAAAATATTTTTAATAAAATTTTTTATTTATATATTTACAAAAAAATATAAATCCATCTTTAAACTTTAACCATGGAGATACCGGATGACGAAAATTTACTCAAACTACTTCAAAATGATTCTGTAGAAGCCTATGGTCAAGTATTTATAAAATACTACAAACCTTTGTGTTTACAGGCGCAGCTTATTTTAAAAAACAAAGCATCTTCAGAAGATTTAGTTCAAAATATATTTATAGAAATATGGAACAAAAAATTATATCTACAGATAGAAACATCTGTCAAAAACTACTTATTTCGAGCTGTCAAAAACAGATGTTATAACCAATTGAAGAAAGATAAAGTGAGTCAAAAGAAACTCATGGGATATTTGTCTCAGAATACCAGCAATAGATTCCCAAAATGGGTGGAACGTAAAGAATTAGCCGCTCAAATCAATCATGCTTTAGCAGAATTACCTCAACAACGACAGAGAGCATTCACTATAGTCTATATAGAAAACAAAAAATATAAGGAAGCTGCTGAAGAAATGGGAATAAGCATAAACTCCGTAAAGACCCATTTACGACTGGCATTAAAACTTCTTCGAAAACGCTTAAAGCCCTATTCTTAACTTTTTTTAGCTCCAATACACCTACTCATTCACCTGATATCCTTTTTTTCTTGTCTATTCTAATTAGATGGAACCCAATAACGAATATATCGAACAGTTAATACTTGAAAAACTAAGTGGTAGTATTAGTAAAGCAGATAATCAGTTGCTTGAGGAACTCATTAAAAATAATACAACGGTTCAAAATAAATGGGAAGAATTAAAAGAAAGCATAGAAAATGCCCCTCTGCAAGATATAGATTCAGAAAATGCATGGGAATCAGTACAAAAAAAACTAGAAACTAAACGCCTTTATCATTTCTCTCTACTACATCGAAATGTAGCAGCCACAATAACGATACTTATTTTACTTGCAGGAGGCTTTTATTTATATACACAATTTCAAAATAGGATAGCATCAACAGCAAAACATCAAAAGTATAATATCAAACTCCTTGTCAATAATTCGGAGCCCATCAATCTCTCTGATTATAACAAAAAAGACGCCTCTAAAACACTCCATCACGTCAATTTAAACATTAATCAAAACGGACTCAAATATACCGCACAATCTCAAGCAGCATCTGAGACGCTCAACACGCTCATTATCCCACCAACCAAAATATATCATATTACGTTATCTGATGGCACCAAGGTAACTTTAAATTCCATGTCGAAGCTTAAATTTCCTTTTAAGTTTTCAAAAAATAAAAGAGAAGTTTTTGTAAAAGGAGAAGCTTTTTTCAAAATAAAAAAAGATAAAAATAAGCCTTTTATTGTTCATACACCTGCTACAACTATTCAGGTTTTAGGAACATCCTTCAATATCAATACTTATAATAAAAAAACCAAGACTTCTTTAGCAAAAGGAAAAGTCCGTACAATTTCAAATAGTGACGACAGTCTGCTACTGCAGCCGGGACAAGCTTCTTTACTTTCTCCCAATGGCACATTCAAAAAAATTACAACAAATATCCAAAAAGATTTATCCTGGATGAGTGGCATTTATTATTTCCAGAATAAAAGCTTAAATGACCTCGCTACTATTATTTACAGATGGTATGGACAAAAACTTATTTTTGATTCTCCTCAAACTGCAGGGATAAAATTCACCGGTGCTATCATCAAAAGGAAACCATTACAATTTTTTCTTTCCAATCTATCTTCTACCTCAACCCTACGGTTTTACAGGGCAAAGGATGAAGTTCACATAAGAATAAAATAATTTCTAATTTCTATTCACCCATATTCCTAAATATCTTGTCCTAATAAGTAACAATCCATTTTTATTCTTAAAATATATAATATGAATCAAGGGTACTGTACCAGATTTATTACCACTCCCTGCTTTAAACATTTGCTCATTGGGCTGGTATTGGTCATGGGCTTTTCTAATGCTTATTCAATGCAGGATTCTCTTTCTGTAAATTTACGAAAACAGAATATTTCCATAGCACAGGTATTCAAAGCATTGCATCAGCAGACAGGACTTATTGTTTTTTATAACAACAAACTGCTGAATGATCAGGAAAAGATAAATGTGCATTTTAAGCATGCCAGCGTAAAGCAGGTTATGAACAGTGTAGTAAAAGACAAAGACTTGTCTTATGCTATTAAAAACCGCTTTATTTTGTTAAAAGCGAAAAGGTCTTCAGAAAAACAAAATGTATCAGGTCCCTCTTCCTCCATTCGGGAAATCAAAGCTCCGGCTACCGAAGTAACCGGAGTAGTGACTGACAACCAGGGAAATCCCTTAGCAGGGGTAACAGTTGTTTTAAAAAGTGACCACAGCGTGGGAACTGTTACTAAATCTGATGGAAGCTATTCAATAACTGTTCCTGGTCAAAATGGTACATTGCTCTTTAGATATTTAGGATTCAAGAGCTTAGAAGTATCCATTAATGGACGTTCTAAAATAAACGTTCAATTACAGGAAAACCTGAAAGCTATAGATGAAGTCGTGGTGACTGGTTACAGAGACATTAGGAAGAAGCTGTTCACCGGGTCATCTACCACTTTATCCGTTGAAGATGTGGAAAGACCGGGAATGTCAAACGTTTCCCAAATGTTGGAAGGGCAATTTGCAGGGGTATCCGTGCAAAATGTATCCGGCACTTTTGGTACCGCTCCCAAACTTAGAATACGCGGAGCGACGTCTCTTTCCGGGGATAATAAACCGCTTTGGGTGATTGACGGCGTAGTAGTGGAAGACGTTGTCAATATTTCTAATGAAGCGCTTTCCACAGGTGATATGAATACGCTTCTTGGTTCTTCTGTAGCCGGGATCAACCCGAGTGATATCAAGAGTATTACCATCTTAAGAGATGCTGCTGCTACTGCACTTTATGGCGCACGGGCGATGAATGGCGTAGTCGTCGTAACGACCAAAAAGGGGGCTGTCACTAATGGGAAACCCAGAATTAATTATACCGGTAACTTCACCACTTATATTAAACCTTCTTATGCCAACTTTGACGTATTGAATTCGGCCGATCAAATGGCCATCATGATGGGAATGTATAACAAAGGCTATTTCCAAATGCCGGGTATCATCAATGGTAAAGATGGTGGCGTATTTTATAAAATGTATAATCAGTTGTATGATTATAATCCTCAAACTAAAACTTTTGCATTACGCAATGATTTGGCGAGTAGGAATGCCTTTCTTCAAAGATATGCCAATGCCAATACAGATTGGTTTGACTTGATATTTAAGAATTCACTCAAACAGGAACATTCCATCAGCATTTCTTCCGGTTCTGAGAATTTTCGAACCTATGCCTCCATTTCCTATTTAAAAGACAATGGCCAGACCATTGGCAATAAAGTGGAAAGATATACCGGAAACTTTAGAGCGAACTTTGACGTAGGAAGAAAATTTTCTGGAGAAGTCCTCACTTCCGGTTCTATCAGAAACCAAAGAGCCCCCGGCACAGAGGATCGCCAATCAGAACCAGTATATGGCACCTATCTGCGTGGATTTGACATCAATCCGTACAACTTTGCCATGAATACCAGCCGAATGATTACTCCCTATGACAAGAATGGCAATTTGGAATATTTCAGAAAAGATTATGCGCCCTTTAATATCATCAATGAATTGAATACCAACTATATGAAGTTGCATGTTATTGATTTTAAAATACAGGGAAAAGTAACTTACAATATTTTACCTGAATTAAAATATTCTGCATTAGGCGCATTTCGCTATGTAAAATCAGAAAACCAGGTGTATGTACTTGAAAATTCAAACAGAGCATCAGCTTATCGGGCTGCATCGGATCCCACAACAATAGGAAGCAATGAATATTTATATGATAATCCGGATAATGCCTATGCCTATCCAATGTCTATACTTCCTTCCGGAGGCTTTTATAATGTTACTATGAATAATTTGAAGAGCTATTATTTCCGGCAGGAATTGAACTACAATAAGACCTTCAATAACAAGCATATTATCTCCTTATTTGGATCCATGGAGATGAGGAGCGCTGATCGTCAAAATGAGTTTTTCAATGGGGTTGGTTATCAATATGGCAATGGCGGTTTGGTCCATCCTTACTATATGTATTTCAAGCAGGCCGGCGAACAGGGCAAGCCTTATTTTGGCATGAGTCCGGAGTATGAGCGCTTCCTAGCCTTTATGTTCCAGGGATCATATTCCTATGACGACCGATACGTCATCACGCCTACCATACGATATGACGGATCCAATAAAATGGGAGAAAGTAAAGTTGCCCGATGGTTGCCTACCTGGAATATTTCAGCAAAATGGAACCTGTTCAGGGAAGAATTTTGGCCTAAAAACAATATTCTGACTTCCGCATTACTCAGAGGATCTTACGGACTAACGGCGAATATAGGTAATGCAACCAATTCAGCCGCAGTATTTTACAATATGATTGCACGCAGACCCTTTTTAAATGA
>DATGTY010000112.1:0-7236 GCA_035301605.1 Chitinophagaceae bacterium
ATTATGTTTTAGTTTTTGGAATTGATGGCTGGATTCCTGCTATGCATCTTGATGGTGCTGCGTATGCCAGCGTAACAGCACAGGTAGTGATGTTGATGATAGCATTATATTTTTATCTTAAGAAGACGCCCTTTTCTCTAAAATTAAGGTTCAAGATTAATCTGGAGTTGAAACCACTTCTGGTAATGAGTGCGAATTTCTTTGTTCGTACTATCGCTTTGAATGTCGCCATTTATATGGCTAATGCTTTTGCTACGGGATACGGTGAAAATTATATTGCGGCACAGAGTATTTTAATGAACCTTTGGCTGTTTTTCTCCTTTTTTATTGATGGTTATGCAGATGCGGGAAATGCCATTGGAGGAAAATTATTTGGTGCCAAGGATTATAAACGACTTTGGAACCTCAGTATAGATACTTCCAAATATGCTATTCTTGTTACGCTGGTACTTTTATTGTTTTGTGGTCTGTTTTATAATGAAATAGGGTTGCTTTTTAATAAGGATGCAGGTGTGTTGACCGTATTCTCTTCTGTATTTTGGGTTGTGTTGCTGATGCAACCTATTAATGCGATAGCCTATGTTTTTGATGGAATATTCAAAGGTTTGGGAGAAGCAAAATACCTTAGGAATACGCAACTGGCTGCTACTTTTGTGGGGTTTATTCCGGTTTTATTGATTGCGGATCACTTTGGATTAAAACTTTATTCTATTTGGATTGCTTTTGCCGTTTGGATGCTTATCCGGGGCGGAACGTTGATTTTTAAATTCCGGAAGAAATACTTATTCCGGTAGATGTTTGAGTAGAATATTTTTTCCTCCTTTGCTTTCTTTTAATAGGGGAGCGTTTTAGGGCAACCATTTCTTCTCAAAATTAGGTTTCCTTTTCTCTAAAAAGGCATCTCGTCCTTCCTTGGCCTCTTCCGTCATATAGGCTAATCTGGTCGCTTCGCCGGCAAAAACCTGTTGCCCGACTAATCCGTCATCCGTCAGGTTCATGGCATATTTTAGCATCTTTATAGAAGTTGGAGATTTGGCAAGAATTTCCTGCGCCCATTCATAAGCCGTAGTTTCCAGCTCATCATGAGGAACGACCTTATTCACCATGCCCATTTCAAAAGCTTCCTGAGCCGAGTAATTTCTTCCAAGGAAGAAGATTTCTCTGGCTTTCTTTTGTCCGACCATTTTGGCCAGATAAGCTGATCCATAGCCTCCGTCAAAGCTGGTTACATCAGCATCAGTTTGTTTGAAAATAGCATGTTCTTTACTTGCCAGCGTCATATCACAAACCACGTGTAGGCTGTGTCCGCCACCAACAGCCCAACCTGGAACTACAGCAATCACGGCTTTAGGCATAAAGCGAATCATCCGTTGAACCTCTAGGATATTTAACCGGTGATATCCGTCTTCCCCTACATATCCTTTCTTTCCCCGGGCTTTTTGATCGCCTCCACTACAAAAGCTGTAAACACCATCTTTTGGGGAAGGACCTTCGGCAGATAATAAAATAGAACCTATAGCAGTGTCTTCCTGTGCATCATGAAAAGCATCCAGCAACTCTGAAGTAGTCAGTGGACGAAATGCATTCCGTACTTCGGGACGGTTGAAAGCAATTCTGGCTACGCCATTAGATTTCTTATAAGTGATATCTTCGTATTCTTTAGTCGTTTCCCAATTCATATCTTTCGTGTAATTTTTTCTGTAAATGTACAAGTTTTTAAAAGATTGAACGGCTTATATTCTAGTGTAGGGAGAAAAAGGAAATCTCCCGTATAAATTGTACTTTCGTATAAAATATTTTATTATGAAGAGAAAGAACATCCCTTTTTTCTTATTTATGATTTCCATTGTCGTATTTTCCTGTTCTAAAGAGAAAAGTTTTGAAGATCCCGAGACCGGATCGAATTACATGCCTCAGGATACGTTACATTATGTAGATACGATGTCACATAGTGGATTTAGGTTGATTTCTACAGATAGTGTTAAGGAAATGGATGGGATTACTTTTCATGCTTATAAAAATATTCCGGATAGCTTTCCTGAAGATACGACGTATTCGTTTTTGGGAGATTCCTCCGGCGCTTATTATGTAAAATCTTTTTTACCGGAATGGGGAGATCAGAAAGTTTTGATTTTAAAGCAACATGCTGAGGAAGGAGATACCTGGACGAACCCTTTTTCTGTTGGTGGACAATCTTTAGATGTGACGTTTAAAGTGGTGGAAAAAGGAATCTCTCATCCCGTTTATGGTCAATCTTTTGAGTCGGTCATACATCTGGAAATTCTTATTAATAATCCCGTTAGGACTACCGGAGGAGATAGTAATGAGAGCTTTATTTCTATTGGAGATGTTTATTTTGCCCCGAGTGTCGGGATAATCCAGTTAAATATTAATAATCCTTTACAAGAAGATACTTCATTTTACTTATTATTAGAGAATATCGGATAAGGTGTTTTAAAAACTTGATAATTGTATTTATATTGCAAGTTGTAATATGAAGTTAATCCGTCATATCCCATTTCTCAAATCGGTATTTTTCTATACCATTTCCGCCTTTGGCGGCCCACAAGGACATCTGGCCATGATGTTGCGGACTTTTGTGGAAAAACGAAGGGATGTGACAGAAGAGGAGTTGTTGGAATATAATGCTTTTTGTCAGCTGTTACCAGGGGCGTCCTCTACGCAGACGGTTACATTGATTGGATACAAAAGAGGTGGTGTGCCGCTGGCTATTTTGACTACCTTGATATGGGCGTTGCCGGCCTGTTTGTTAATGACGGTATTTTCTTTTATTATTTATGAGTTTGATCCGAGTATTTTTCATTTTGTACAACCAATGGCTGTCGGGTTTCTTGCTTATGCTGGTTATAAGGCTTTTAAGATAAGTGTGAAAAGTGTGGCAACGGCCTGTATTATGGCTGGGGCTATGATTGGAGCTGCGGTGTTAAGTGGTCCGGCAGTATTCCCTATTTTGATTGTATTGGGAGGAGTGGTCTCCAATTTTAGCAATAAACGAATTCCGGATATTCAACAGGAAAGAAAAAAGATTCCTTGGCGTCGGTTGTGGCTTTTTACGGCTGTTTTTGTCATCGCCGGTTTTTTCAGTGAGTTTGCTCGAGCAAATGGTTGGGAATATTTTAGGTTATTTAATATTTTTGAGAACTTTTACCGTTTTGGAAGTATGGTCTTTGGTGGAAGTCAGGTATTGATTCCCATGATGTTTGATCAATTTATTACGCGCCCAATTAATCAGGGCATAGGGCCTTTGTTATCTTCTGCTAATTTCTTGACCGGCGCCGGGATGGTGCAGGCGGTGCCCGGACCTACTTTTTCTCTGACTTCTTATGTTGGTGGGATGATTATGCGTCCTGGTGGTAGCACTTTGCAGATATTAGGTGCTGTCATCGCTCCCTTTGCCATTTTTCTTCCCAGTTTGTTATTGGTGTTGTTCTTTTTTCCAATTTGGAATAATCTGAAAAAGCATGTTTATGTGTTTCGCGCCCTGGAAGGTATTAATGCGGTAGTCGTGGGAATTATGTGGGCCTTTACATTGATTTTGTTTGAAACAGTTTCTTTTACTTGGATAAATTTAGCTGTGATTGCAGGGACCTTTCTCATTCTACGATGTACGAAAGTCCCTCCACCTATTATTGTATTAGGCTGTATTTTATTGGGCGTGTTTTTCTAAGGAAGGAGAGCAAAAGACAATCCCCCGCGTTTCCATTTTTAACTTAAGGAGTGAGTATGATCTAAGAATTTATTTCTTAAAAAAATGCTGAATCTTTCCTTTGATTTTAGGTTGAAAAGCAGCTAAAATTATAATAAGTACAATGTATATAGGACTTAATTTCTCATTATCTTGTTCTGAAAGAAAAAGGGCGGTTAAGATACCGATTATTAAAAAGATACCGATTATTATAAATGATTTCGTTTTTATCTTCATTATGAAAAATTTTATAAAAGACAGCCTAGCGCAATTCCTGCATAAAAAGCAGCGGTTGCTTCCGGTCCAAAAAATGAACTTGCAACTCCTATTGCAACTGCTTCTGCGGATCCCGCAGTACTTTCAAAACAATCTCTCCATGATCTCGCAATTGATTGTGCTTTGAATTTGTTAAAAGTTGTGTCTATATGTATTGTGTTGATGTTATTATTAGTCGGTATTAAACTTGCTTTACTAATTCTATTTCCATATCTATCCAAATAATAAACAGTGGAATAATTTTCGTTTGATGTTGGGGTTATTTGTAGGTCTATTTTACCATCGAGATTCATATCATAGAGATAATGTCCATTACTAGCTAGGTATATATGAACGACTGCCGTTTTATTATTTCTTTCAAAGATTACTTTTTTAGCTTTAACTACATTTAAATCGTTATCTAAAATTGATGCTATCGCTGTTCGTTTCAAGAGTATTCATTTGAACTAATCTGTATACCTTTGCAAAATCATCTTTCTCTAATTCAGATATTTTAGTATCTTTATTACATGAATTAAACGCTAGTAGGACGAATAAAGTTGCAAAAAACGGCATTAATTTCCTAGGTGTATTTTAAAAAAAACATAATATTAATTTGTATTAAAAAATAAGTGATTCTTAAATGTATAATATTTCTTTTGAAATTTCTAATCTCAAAAAATAATTTTTATTCCATGTTCTTGTGGCTTATCTTTTACAATTAAGACCAATACTTTATCTTTGTCTTCTTATTAAAAAAACGTTTTAGGTATATTAATATAAAATATTCATAGGGTATGGGTAATCAAAGAACCGATGTGGAGGATTTAGGAGAATTTGGGCTTATTGACTTTCTAACAAAGAATATTGAAATCCAAAATGCGGAAACTATTCTAGGGGTAGGGGATGATGCTGCGGTGATGGACTACTATGGAAAACAAACCGTAGCTTCTACCGACATGTTGGTGGAGGGGGTGCATTTCGATTTGTCTTATGCCCCTTTGAAGCATTTAGGATATAAGGCTGTCATTGTAAACTTGTCTGATATTTATGCCATGAATGCTGAACCACAACAAATATTGGTGAGCATTGCAGTGTCTAATAGATTTTCTGTGGAAGCATTGCATGAGCTTTATGAGGGGATGTATTTGGCATGCAAGCTTTATAATGTGGATTTGGTAGGCGGAGATACTACTTCTTCCAATTCCGGTTTGGTAATCAGTGTAACGGTTTTAGGTTCGGTTACTCCCGATAAATTTATCCAAAGAAGTACAGCCAAAAAAGGAGATTTACTTTGTGTTTCCGGAGATCTGGGAGCGGCTTATATTGGTTTGCAATTGTTGGAAAGAGAAAAACGAATATTTTTAGAAAATCCGGATGTTCAGCCGGATTTAGGAAAACAGACTTATCCTTTAGAACGCTTTCTAAAACCCGAAGCCAGAAGGGATATTGTCAAGTTTCTAGCGGAACATGAGATTACTCCTACGGCTATGATGGATGTGAGTGATGGTATTAGTTCGGATGTTCGGCATATTTGTGATTCAAGTAAATTAGGATGTACTATTTATGAAGATAGATTGCCGGTTGATGAGCAAACAAAAAAGATGGCTTTAGACTTTAATATTGGTTATACCATCTGTGCGCTTCAGGGAGGTGAGGATTATGAATTGTTATTTACAATATCTCAGGATGACTATGATAAGATAACAATATCTGAACAAATTAGTGTGATTGGTCACATGACAGATGCTGATGACGGAGTTCAGCTTATAACTTCAAGTGGAGAAAAACATAAATTGAAACGTTTAGGATGGGATTCCTTCAAACAAGATTAAATATTTTTTTGAAAGTCTATATTTTGGAATAAATACTATATAAATATGAAAAACTTGTTATTTTTAGCACTCTTACTATTTAGTTTCTCCTTAGTATCTGCTCAGGAGCCGGATTCTTCCTATTGGGAGAATGAATTTATTAATGAGGTAAATCGTGAACCTATGCATGCTCACTTTTTTGCCTATGAGAGTTTGGATTTGGCAAAGGAAAATAAACCGGAAGATTCTAAATATTTTCAATCTTTGGATGGGAATTGGAAATTTAAATGGGTTCCCAAGCCGGCGGATCGCCCTTTGGGCTTTTGGAAAAAAGATTATGATGCTTCACAATGGGATAATTTTATGGTTCCGGCAATGTGGGAAGTAAATGGGTATGGTTTTCCTATTTATACCAATGTTACCTATGATTTTGCTTATTTATTGCCTCATGATAAGCCTAATCCTCCTTTTGTGCCACATCAATATAATCCGGTTGGCTCCTATCGGAAAGTGATTACGGTAGATAAGGACTGGAATGGAAAGGATATTTACCTTCATTTTGGTGCGGTTCGTTCGGCTTTTTATGTGTGGGTGAATGGACAATGGGTTGGCTATAGTGAGGATAGTAAATTAGCTGCTGAATTTAATGTAACAAAGTATATCAAACCCGGTCAGAAAAATGTGATTGCTTTTCAGGCTTATCGTTGGAGTGATGGTTCTTATATGGAAGATCAGGATATGTGGCGCTTTGGTGGCGTAGAAAGATCGGTATCTTTATTTGCCCGGAATAAAGTTCATATTCGGGATGTACATATTATTCCGGATTTAACCCATAACTATAAAGATGGGCAATTGAATATTAGTCTTGATTTCTCGAATAATGCAAATCCTCAGTTAAAAAATTACCAGGCAGAAATTGCTTTAGTTAATGAGAACGGAAAAACCGTCAAAGAATCGAAACTTCAACTAGGGGATTCTTCTGATTATCAAAATATAGTTTTCGATATTAAAAATCCGAAAAAATGGACTGCTGAAACGCCTAATTTATATAAGGTTTTTGTTAGTTTGAAGAACAAGTCCGGGCAAACTATGGAAGTGATTCCTCAAAGAACCGGATTTCGTAAAGTAGAGATTAAAAACAATAGCTTACTGGTAAATGGGAAGGCGGTTTTAATTAAGGGAACAGATCGGCACGAAATGAGCCCATTGACCGGCCAGTATGTTTCTCATGAACAAATGGAACAGGATATTCGATTGATGAAAAAATTTAATATCAATGCAGTGCGTACTTCACATTATCCCAATGATCCTTATTGGTATAAGCTATGTGATGAGTATGGCATTTATTTAGTGGATGAAGCCAACTTGGAATCTCACGGAATGGGATATGGGAAAAACTCTCTGGCAAAGAAACCGGATTGGTTTCTACAACATATTCAGCGTGACAAAAGAGCCGTTAAG
>DATGTY010000113.1:0-2398 GCA_035301605.1 Chitinophagaceae bacterium
AAAAATTCCTGCCGGTGTTGAAGATGTTCCGGAGCGTATTCATCATCTGTGTCTAAAAAGGTGATGTATTTTCCCTTCGTCAGCTGCATTCCTGCATTCCTACTGCGTGCGAGACCACTGTGTTCTTTTTTGAAATATCGGATAGAAGATTTTTTTAAGTAGGGTTGTATTATCTCCTTTGTGTTATCTGTAGAACCATCATCTACTATGATGGCTTCCCAATGCGTTGACTTTTGCGCAATTAAAGAGTCTAATGCTCTCGTTATAATCTTGGCTCTGTTATAGGTACAGATAATTACTGAAAAAAAAGGTTGATTTTCTGTCTTCTTCATAGGTTAAAAATACAACAATTTCTAAAGATAAAAGTTGGAATTTACTTCCATTCTGCTTGCTCTTTATGGTATTGGCACTTATCTTTGCGAAAAATGTTTTTCTATGACTTATAAAGTGATTGGCTTGATGTCCGGGAGTTCTCTTGATGGCTTGGACATTGTCTTCGCTCATATTATTGAAGCCAGAGGTAAGTGGACTTGTGATTTGAAGGTGGCAGACTGTTTACCTTATGATAAAGAATGGGAGGAAAGACTGAGGAATGCAACGCAATTATCTGCCATAGAGTATTGTCAGTTGGATGCAGATTATGGACATTATTTGGCCGATAAAATAGAAGAATTTGTGGAAAAACATGACATTCATATGCAAATGGATCTTATTGCATCCCACGGGCATACTGTGTTTCATAAACCATTACAGCAAATGACTGCTCAGATAGGCGATGGTTCTGCGATTGCAGCTAAAATGAATGTGGCTGTAGTTTCTCATTTGCGAAATTTCGATGTAGCATTAGGCGGGCAGGGCGCTCCGTTGGTCCCTTTAGGAGAAAAATTGTTGTTTCCTGAATATAAGCTCTTTCTCAATTTGGGAGGGATTGCCAATATCTCTTTCCATGAAGAAGAGGATGTGCAGGGATATGATATCTGTCCGACAAATAGTATTTTGAATGCTTTGGCTGAAAGGGAAGGTCATGCTTTTGATGATGGAGGTAGGATAGCTGAGTCCGGAGTGGTTTCTCCGGAATTACTACAAGAATTAAATAGCTTGTCATTCTATGAGGAAAAAGCACCAAAATCTTTAGGGAATGATTACGGAAAGGAGGTAGTTATGCCTCTGATTGATAAATATGAGTTGGATACAAAAGACAAGCTTGGTACTTATGTTGCGCATATTGTGGAACAAGTTGAGCAAAATGTTTCTCAATTATTAATAGATCAGAATCCACTAATCAGTGATTTTAAAATGTTGGTTACAGGGGGAGGTGCATATAATACATTTCTTATAAAACAACTTAAAGGGCAACTACAAACTCATGGGGTGGAAGTAGTTGTACCTGAGAAAGAGATTGTAGAATATAAAGAAGCCATTGTTGTAGCCTTGTTGGGGGCATTGCGTTGGCGGGAGAATAATACGACATTGCCTTCCGTTACCGGAGCTTCTCGTGCAAGCATTGGTGGTGCCTTGTGGATGGGGCAGGAGGGCTGGTAATGTTAAGGTTATGTTCTTTTAAATTTTTATTAACTGGCATATATTTTGTTCTCTATAAATATATAATTTTAGAATAAGTTAAAATCTTAAATAGTATTTATATCCAGGATATAGTATATCTTATTATAAAAAATGTATTATCAAGTAAATATATTTTGGAAAAGAAGTAGATATGCTTTAACTTGCTAATTAATAAGTTAGCTTTACCGTATTTTAACCTTGCCATTGATTACTATGGTATAAAATAGGGTAAAGTTTTTTTTATAAATAGAGTTTAATCATATGAATTTGAAGAAAATTAAATTTGTTTTGCCGCTAGCGGCTCTGTTGTTTTTGTCAACTACTTCTTTTGCTCAATTATCCGGAGGGGTAAGTTTGGGTGTAACCGGAGGTTTGAATATGACTGATTTAAGATATTTTCTAGAAAATAGAGAGGGGAATAATTCACGTTTACTTACTTCTTTTAATGTGGGGTTGGTTGCTGATTATGCTGCTTCTCAGTGGGTTTCTTTCCAAACGGGGGCTATGTTTACAGGAAAAGGTGCAACGATTGAGGGTAGTGGGAATGGAGAAGATTTTAATTATAGAATGCATCCCTGGTATATTGAGATTCCACTTCATCTTATTATTAAACCAAATAGTGTAGGTCAAAATACAGGATTTTATTTTGGGGCAGGTCCTTATGTCGCCTTTGCTGTGGGAGGAAAAGGAGATTATAGTGGTCCTTCCGCCTTATCAACAGATTATTACAGAGATCATAAACTTAAATTTGGATCCAAATCAAATAAAGATATGAAAGGAGTGGATTTTGGTCTTAACTTTTTGGCAGGGGTTTCTTTTGGACATGGATTAATGT
>DATGTY010000114.1:0-2990 GCA_035301605.1 Chitinophagaceae bacterium
AAAGACATAAGAGGAGAGGAATTATTTGACATCCTCAATAAGGTCCTAAATTAATAAGTGAAAATTATCTCTAAAGAGGGAAGATACACAGTAACAATTTTATTATCAACACTTTAGTATTCAATAATGAGTAATTTTTGAATGATTCGGGATATTCATCTTTGTTCATTTCACTAATAAATAGTTATATTTATGGTTGAAATGGTAAAACAAATTACAAGCGGTGTCACTGTTAGCGTGGAATTCTTCTATCAGCCGGAATATTCTAAACCACTGAAGAGAATATATCGTTTTGCTTATCGTATTATGATTGCGAATAACAATTCTTTTCCCATAAAATGGTTAGAAAGGAAATGGTTTATCATAGACTCTCACAGCACTGAACGTAAAGAGGAAGAAGGTAAAGAGATTGGCGGAATTCAGCCTATTATTCCGGCAAATGAGACTTACAGCTATGCCTCAAGCGTTAATCTCAATACCGGGGTTGGGAAAATGTACGGAATATTAACCATGAAGAATCGGGAAGATAATAATATTTTTGATGTAATTATTCCTGAAATCATCATGACCGCCCCCTTAAAGATGAATTAAATGAAGCCTAATCCCAATACGTTACTTATCATACTGGCCTACCTTCTTCTTATTGGAGGCGGTATCGTCATGCTGAAAACGTCAAAATCCGACTTAGGAATCGTCCTTTTCTTAGCCGGAGTTCTCCTTTATTTAATCGTTAGAATAGCCATGCGACGTAAAAATAAAGTTAAAAAACAATAATTTTAAAAAATAAAATCTATTACCCTATAGATTAAGTAGAGTTTTATTATATTTGCATCTATATTCTTTTAAACAAACTAAAATAATAAAATTATGGGTTTATTATTAGGGCAAACAGCGCCTAACTTTCAGACAGATACTAGCCAAGGAGAAATTGACTTTTATGACTTTATCGGAGACGGATGGGTAATCCTTTTTTCTCATCCTGCTGACTTTACACCAATATGTACAACTGAATTAGGACGCATGTCTCAGATTCAAGATGAATTTACCAAACGCAATACAAAGATTTTAGCCGTAAGTGTTGATTCAGCAGAATCTCACCGAGATTGGATAAAAGACATCAATGAAACTCAAAATACAGATGTAAAATATCCTATTATTGCAGATACCGACCAGAAAGTAGCTAAACTCTATGGTATGATTCATCCTGATGCGCTTGCCAAGAAAACAGTACGCACTGTATTTATTATTGGACCAAACAAAAAAGTAAGACTTACTTTAACTTACCCACCATCTACAGGACGTAACTTCAATGAAATCTTAAGAGCGTTAGACTCCATACAGTTAACGGATGATTACAGTGTTTCTACTCCTGCAGACTGGAAAGACGGAGATGATGTTTATGTTGGAGGTAATATTAAAACAGAAGATATTCCCGAACATTTCCCTAAGGGACATGAAGTTATCAAACCTTATCTTCGTAAGACACCACAACCAAATAAATAAGAAGTTGACTTGACTATAGATTAAATAAGAAAGGGAAAAGGCCTGCATTACTGGTGATGCAGGCCTTACTTATTTGGTACTTTATTGAACTTCTTCTAATAGATATTCCGGGCAGCCGCCCTGTCGTTGCGCAACAAAACCACCCATTTTAACCGCAAATGCTAATGCTTTATCTACATTGCCATCCGCTACATATTTTGATAAAAAACCTGCAAGAAAAGCATCTCCACTTCCTACCGTATCCTTCACCTTAATTTTGTTACTTTTTTGAAATAGGATGTGGCCATCAATCCACAAACTTGCACCTCGGGAGCCCAGGGTTATTAAAAGTACATCCAAACTAAACCGCTTTGCAATTCTTTTCATTTTAATTTCAGAATCCCCTTCTATATGCCACCAGGCAGATAACTTCTCCAATTCATTTTCATTCATTTTAACAATATCCACCTTTTTTAAAAGATCCTCCAGCAATTTTTTAGAATAAAAAGGGGATCTCAAATTGACATCCAACACCTTTTTTATAGGCCTATCTATGAGTTGATACAATGTACTTCTGGAGACCTCATTTCTTAGTGCAAGCGTACCAAAAACTAAATATTCAGAATCCTGAACAAGTTTTTCCAAATCAAAAGTATAAGAAATATAATCCCAAGATGCCCCTTCTATAATGTCATAAGATACCTCATCATACTTATCTATAGTAACATGAACAATACCCGTCGGATGGATTGCATCTGTTTGTACAATTCCTGCCATCCCATTTTCTTCCATAAACTGAAGAATACGCACGCCCCATTTATCCTTTCCTACTCTGCTTACCAATGCTGTATTCGCCTTCAACTGATGAAGATGATAGGACACATTCAACAAGGCGCCTCCTATCCGATTTCCTCCCGGCAACCTATCCCACAAGGCTTCTCCATAACATATAATTTTGAAAGACATAAGTCATTATTTTACAACTTCATCCTTTCCCTTTTACTCCCATTGCTTTATAAAAAGCGGTCTGCACCTTGGATCGAACATCTAAATGTTCAAGAACACTTCTCCCATCCGGATTGACTCTGTTCGATAAAAAGACATAGACAAAATGATACTTAGGATCTATCCAAACAGCAGTTCCTGTAAATCCATAATGACCAAAAGTCTGAGGAGAGCAATATTCTGTCGGATAGGAATGTGGATCTCCGGGTTCATCTTTGGTCGGCTTATCCCACCCAATTCCTCTGCGGCTAATATCACTTTGATAAGAGGTAAATAAATCTACTGTTTTAGAATTTAAAAACCGCTGTCCATTTAAATATCCTTTATTCAAGAGCATCTGAGCCATCACAGCTAAATCGTAAGCATCAGAAAACAACCCGGCATGTCCGGCAACCTGACCAGTCATAGCACTCCGGGGATCATGTACATCGCCTCTCAGACATTGATTTCTAAACCCCTTCATACATTGGGTGGGAGCTATTCTACTTAGAGGAAAACTCATT
>DATGTY010000115.1:0-5391 GCA_035301605.1 Chitinophagaceae bacterium
TTGTTTCATGTTTATTAAGCACCATCTGTGCGATGCGCTGCCCCGGTTCTACCGTCTGTTCCTCATCAGATAAATTAACCATAATGATCTTTACCTCACCTCTATAATCGGCATCTATCGTTCCCGGAGTATTAAGCAAAGTCAAGCCTTGCTTCACTGCAAGTCCGCTTCTAGGACGAATTTGCGCTTCAAAGCCTTTAGGCAACTCGATGAATAATCCCGTAGGAACTAAGGTTCGCCCTAAAGATTTTAGTTTCAGGGGGGCTTCTATATTAGCCTGCAAGTCCAGTCCTGCAGCTTCTACCGTTTTATATTCCGGTAATGAATGACTAGAACGGTTGACAATTTTCACTTTTTCCATAAGGACAAAGATACTTTTTACTTTGCTAAAGCAAATCCATTATTATATGCTTTTTTATTTTCTTAGGATAAAATAACCTTTCATCCTATTTTGTAAGGTTATAAAAGATATTCATTCTATATTGCGAATTTTATTAAATGCCCTTATGAAATCGTTTTTCCCACTTTTCGTATCGCTTGTATTGAGTACTTTATTTATTTGTTCGGAAGGCTCAGCTCAAAGTCTAGTTCAAGGAACTGTTATCAACGAGCAAGGTCACCCTATTCCATACGCAACAATATCCATAAATAATAAGACAGCTAATCAACACGTTCAACAGGCAGATAGTTTGGGACACTTTAGTTTTAAGGAAATAAAGAACATTCCCATTCAGCTTTCCATATATGCTTTCGGATACAATCAAAAACAAACCTCTTTTCCACTCCAAAAAGATACAGCACTTGTTATTTCCTTACAGCCATTAAATCAAAAGCTAAAAGAAGTTACTATCACCGGAGCCAAAGCTTCCATCTTAAGAAAAACAGATCGCGTCGTGTTCAATGTCTCTGAAAATATTAGTACCGCCGGGAGTAACGGATTAAATATATTGAAAAAAATTCCCGGAATACATGCCAGCAATCAAACGATTTCTTTGGCAGGTAAAGGTTCCATGGGAATTATGGTCAACGGACGCATGCTTCATTTGTCTGACAAAGCGCTGGCAAACTACTTACGCTCATTTGGAGCAGACAGAATCAGTCAAATAGAAGTGATTACCCATCCGGGGGCGCAATATGAAGCAGAAGGAAGTTCCGGTCTTATTAATATTATCACTAAGAAAAATCATAAGCAAGGTTGGGGAGGAACACTTTCCGGTTTTATCAAACGTTTTTTCTATCATAATCAGCCGGATTATAAAGGAATCGATAATTATGGCGATCTTAATGGCAGCCTGAACCTACATTATAATGACGAAAAATGGTCTCTTTACACTAATTTAAATTATACCGCAGGAAGAGAACTTTGGGGTTATGGGATTGGCGTACACTATCCGGATCAATTTTGGGATATGGGTGACACCGGTGAATACAGAATTGCTACTTTCAACGGACTTGCAGGCGCAAATTACAAATTGAGCAACAAAACCACCATCGGGGCGGAATATAATTATGTATATCATCTTGAAGAAGGAGCAGATTATGTCAAAGTGCCTATTTATAATAATTCCGGCAGCATGGATTCTTTATTAAAAACATTTGCCACCTATTTACCTATTGCCAAAAGCAATGCCTTTAATCTGCATCTTAATCAAAAGCTCAACGAATCCGGAGCTACTATGACTTTAAATGCCGATTATTTTAATTACTTTAGAATTGACCACTCAAATCTTATCACCAAAGGCTACACTCCGGCAGGGAAATTCAAGCCCGGAACTATAAAAAAGCTCTACGATACGACACTGCAAAACATTAAAATTTATACTTTCAAAGCCGATTTTGTCTATCCTACTTCTTTTGCACGATTAGCTTTCGGAGGCAAAGTTAGTTTCATAAACAATTACAGTAATATCTATTACTTTCATAAAAATGGAGGAAAGCTTGCTTTTGACAGTAGCTTGAGCAATGAATTTCGATACATAGAAAACACGCAATCATTATATATGAATGCTGCTAAAAATTTGAATAAATGGAAACTGGAAGCAGGCTTACGTGCAGAATTTACACAAACAAAAGCTACCTCCTACTTTCAAAACACCATGCATAAAGGACAACGGCTTCGTTTCTTTCCTTCTGTTTTAGCCACTTATCTTCCTAATCAGGAGAATCAATTTTCATTAACCTATAACAGGAGAATTCACCGCCCTACTTTTTGGAATTTAAATCCCTATAAAACATTCATGACCGCCTACACCTACGTAGAAGGAAATCCATACTTAGAACCGGAATATACCACCAATATACAATTTACTCATAATTACAAAAAGAAATTCATTAGCTCGATATATACCAATATTAATGACAATGGTTTTGCCCAGGTGATTGTACCTCAAAACGAAGGACAATATACCCACGTCACTAAAATGCTTAACTTTTTCAGGAGCTACAATTATGGTATGAGCGAATCCATTTCTCTAACCCCATTCTCATGGTGGCAAACTCAGAATCTATTACGCGCTTATTATACGGAAGTAAAGTCGAATATCCCTTATATTGCCGGCATTAATGGCTGGGGAGGATATCTCTCTACCAATAATACTTTTTACTTTAATAACGACAAGTCTTTTAGCGGTTTTCTAGGCTTTTGGTATCAATTCCCGGAAATCGATCGTTTTGGTAGATCCACCTCCTATTACAGTGTAAATGCAGGTTTGCAATATCTCGCCCTGCAGAAGAAACTCACGCTGTCACTCAACTTCAACGACATTTTCCAATCTAGTGCTTCTGCTGTAACTTCTACTGTTCGTAACATGAAGACCACCTACACCAATTTCCAATTGAATAGTCAACTCCGCCTGTCCGCTGTCTGGCAATTTGGAAGTAGCGACCTTGAAAAAGCTAAAAATAACACCGGTAATGAAGCCGAGAGAAGCAGGCTCTAAGTTCTAAATCTGCATTTAATTAATATAAATGAATATTATTAGAACCTTTTTATATTTTATCTGTTTAAGTTCCGTATATTCTAAAATAATCTGTAATTTAGAGTAAAAAAATATAAACTATGCCAAACAATGAAATTTTGGGACCACAAGCATTAGGTCCTTTAACTCCTTTAGTCGGAGAATGGGAAGGAAATGAAGGCGTTGACCAATCCTATCACAATAAGGATGACGAAACTACCAAGACCACTTACTTCGAAAAAGCCTATTTTAAACCCATTCCTATTCAGGAAAATGGACAACAATCCATGGAAGGATTAACCTATAAATCTACGGCATGGAGACATGGAGAAGAAGCCATGAATCCTTTTCATGATGAAGTTGGATACCTTCTTTGGGATAAGAAAAATGGGCAAGTCATCCGTTCTGTTGCCTTTGGCAGAGGAATCACTATTCAGGCTGGTGCCGATGCCGGTCCACATGATAAAGAAATTTACTTTAAAGCTACTCCCGGAGGTCGAAGCTATGGTATTCTTCAAAATAAATACCTCATCGAACGTGCAGAACTTAGAAGTTTCGAAAGCATATTTCAATTTAATGATGATGGCACTTTTACCCACTCTTCTGATATTGTATTACGGTTATCAGCATTAGGGAATAAAGAAATGCACCATACGGATAAAAGCACACTACACAAAGTAAAAAGTTATCATCCGGGATCTGAATTTCAATAAAACATGAGAAATAAGCGGCACATTTAAATACCGCTTATTTCTATAGTTAAAAAAACGAGCCCTAATGGTATTTTTTATTACCAAACCTAACGCTTATGAAAGTCCTTAAACCATTCTTCCTTTTTGCCATATTATTTACCTTCACTAACCTGCAAGCGCAAGACAAAACGCTCCCTGTCAGTGAAGCACCCGCTAATATAAAATCTTTTGTAAAAGCACACTTTCCAAACAATAAAATTTCAAGAATACATGTAGATGAAGGCTTCTTTACTATAGAATACGAAGTTTACTTAGACAATAAAACTGAACTGGAATTTGACAAAGGATTATTTGATGATAAACCTTCTCTAGAAAAAATAGATACTGAAGATGGTATTCCCAATAGTTTTTTCCAAAAAAATATTAGAGACTATATTTCCAAAAAATACCCAAACACAACGGTTATAGAATGGCAAATCGATGATGGAGAACAAACACTGGACTTAAGCAACGGATTGGAATTAATTTTTGATACAAAGGGGAATTTTATTAGAAGGGATGATTAGGATTCATCTTTTCTCAATACTCATTCAAGAATAAAAGAGCAACCTAAACTCACAAAACAATTTTCGAAGAAATCGGATAATGATCTGAATAATTTACATGCATGATACTAAAAGTCAGAATATCAATGGAAGGGCTTGTGAAGATATAATCAATCCGCAGCGTGGGAGACAATTTCCTAAAAGTTCTGCCCAAGCCAAAACCTTTTTCTAAAAAAGCATCTTTCAAACCATGACTTACGACAGCATAACTGTAAGAATTGGGAGGATCATTAAAATCTCCACAAACCAAGACCGGATAAGGACTTTCCTTTATTTTTTCTGCCAGTATATCGACCTCCTTACTTCGTTTTTTAAATGCCCTTTTTAATTTCCCAAGAATACCTTTCACTTCCCCCAGATGAACACTATCTTTTTTATAACTTTTCACTTCTTCAATATTTTGAAGATCTTTTGAAGATAAATATATGGATTGAAGGTGTACAGAAAAAACACGCAGTGTATCTTCTTCTTTTACTATATCAGCGTAAACAATTCTTTCCTTTTTATTCCCGGATTCCGGCAGCTCTATTCTTTGCGCCGCAATAATAGGATATCGAGAGAATAAAACTACTCCTGAATGTCCGCTCTTATCATTTTCCCCTCCACTAAAATAATGATATGGAAGCGATAGTTGCTCAGAAATATAAGCCAGACTATTCAAATGAGGAGAGCTAGCAGAATAAAATTCCTGCATACACACAATATCAGGATTTTTTTTCTTTAAAAAGGCAATTGATTCAGATCTTAAAGCCTGATTCTCTTCCTGAGAATTTCCCAATTCCCTAAAATAGTGTACATTATAAGAAATAACCTGAATACTTTCAGCAGAAGAGATATCATCTTTGGAACCAGAAAAGAGCGAAAAGCACACTGCCACAGAAGACCAACAAATAGTCAGCGTTATTATCCCCCATATCGCATATTTATAATGGAAGATAATCCAAAATAAAATGTATATAAAAACAAAGAAAACCAATATAGGATAAACCAACCCCAATAATCCTAATGGCCAATAATATCCGGCCGGATATTCAGGAATAGAAAAATGACCGAAAATGACCAATAGAAGTAGGACAATGTTTATTCCTAAAAGGATTCTGCTTATAAACTTCCCTAGTTTTTTCACAAAAAAGACCT
>DATGTY010000116.1:0-4867 GCA_035301605.1 Chitinophagaceae bacterium
CCAAGGTTTAATGGCGCTTGAATTGACTGCAGGAATAACATAGTGGGAATTCAAATAACCATCAACCTTACCTACTCCCTGAAGAAATGTATGGAAATTCACACCTTTCCAAGAAAGGCTTAAATTTATACCATACGTATACCTTGGGATTGTATTCCCAATGATTGTTTTATCATCATCATTTATCCTTCCGTCAGGTCTCTGATTTCCATTTTCTTTTTCTCCATCTATATCCTTATACCGGATATCTCCCGGCTGAAGAGTTCCAAATTGCGATGGTCCATCGGCAATCTCTTTATCGGATTGATAAAGCCCTTCAGCAATATATCCGAAAATTGAATTAATCGGTGCACCTTCCTGTTGACGCAAAAGATTTCCTGACGTCTGCCCATTCATATCGATTATTTTATTTTTCACATCAGATATATTGAAGCCAACCCCCAATGTAAAGTCCTGAAAATCCTGATTGTAATTAGTTGAAAGCTCCCATCCTTTGTTATTTACTTTAGCTGCGTTTTGAAAAGGTGGATTCAAACCTGTCAATTGGGAAGTATTTAACTTCATCAGAATACCGTCAGTATTTTTATTATAATAATCAAAAGTTAAAGTCCATCTATTAAACAACGTAGCATCCAAACCAATCCCCTGCATAGTTGTCTCCTCCCATTTAAGGTCAGGATTTGACATTGTAGACTGTGTGACCATCTGATGAACATCTTCTCCCATATACACACTACCTAAATTTAGAATTTCAGTAAAGGGATAATAAGAGGCTCCTATATTTTGGTTGCCCAACTTACCCCAGGATCCACGAATCTTGAATTCATTCACTTGATTTTTAATAGGAGCAAAGAAAGGTTCTTCAGAAACTCTCCATCCAAGAGAAAAAGATGGGAACACGGACCATCTATTATCACCAATAAAACGGGAAGTTCCATCATACCTTATATTGGCTTCAAATAAATATTTACCAGAATAATCATAATTAAACCTTCCAAAGGTAGAGACTAATAGCCATTCAGTTTCGAGACCATCGTTATCTTTCGTATCATCATCTGCTCCTGCTTTTAGCACTTCATAAGTATCGTAGGTAAAATTCCGTCTGTAACCCATCATATACTTTCTATTATAAGTTTCTCTTGAAGCTCCCAATAATAGGCTCAAGTTATTCCTATCAAATGATTTCTTTACATTTAAAGTTGCCTGATAAGTTCCGAAAAATTCTCTATTCCCAGTTTCAGTTAAATCTGTATACGTATCTGCGGCACCTGCTTCCGAACCATCGGAATTATATGTCATCACACTTTTTGTAAAAACATGTGTGTTTTTAGTCAAATACTTAGGAGCAAACATACCTTTCAGTTCCAACCAATCAACAGGGTTATAATTCAAGCTCAAGCTCCCCATTAGTTCGAGATTATTAACTTTACGATTCCCTCCGTCTTCTATGAAGCCTACAGGGTTTTTCTTTACCCAACCTTCAGACCATTGTCCCTGCTCTGTCCTAATAGGTATATTCGTCGGCATCCGCCCCAAATAATTCCAGACATCCCCTTCGTTAGGAATACGCAATCTATTATGATTATTCACTGAAAAGTCCAGCTTCACAGTAACCTTTTCACTAGGAGTTAAATCCATGTTATTTCTAATAGAATAGCGTTTAAAGCCTGTATTCTTGACGATCCCATTTTGATCCGTATAATTAACAGATGAAGCTACCTTTATAAGATCAGAGCTCGACATCATTCCAATATGATGATTATGGATAAAACCTGTTCCTTGTAAAATCTCCTCCTGCCAATCAAAGTTTTTAGGATTGCGACTAAATTCCTCTCTAAATTTCTCAACTTCTTCTTTATCGTATATATCTCCTCCTCCGTCATTTCGATTCGCTTTATTAAAGACATCCATATAAGTCAACCCGTCTGTTACCTTTGGAA
This sequence comes from Chitinophagaceae bacterium, assembly GCA_035301605.1. Lineage (GTDB taxonomy): Bacteria > Bacteroidota > Bacteroidia > Chitinophagales > Chitinophagaceae > FW021-bin31. Next base: position 1,941 of record DATGTY010000116.1, read on the forward strand.
TAAACGTCGGACTCTGTTTCCCTAAATAATTTTTATACTCTATCCGTAATTTTTCTTCAGCTCTTTTAGTTGTGATTAAAATAACACCATTTGCAGCACGGGAACCATAAATTGCTGCGGATGCAGCATCTTTCAAAACAGAAATAGATTCTATTTGGTTAATATCCACATTATCCAAAGAACCTTCTATACCATCTATCAATACTAAAGGTGAATTACTCGATCCGCCGAAAGAGTTAATCCCACGAATATTTATATTCCCCCCGTCTCCGCCAGGAGAACCAGTTTGAGAAGTTACTGTAACACCGGGAGCTAAACCCTGTAAAGCTGCTGAAGTTGAAACAATCGCTTTTCCTTCTAATTGTTTTTTATCAATAGTAGCTACTGAACCCGTCAGGTTAACACGTTTTTGCTCCCCATACCCCACCACCACGACCTCTTCAAGATCATGTTCTTCTGCCTCCAAAATAACCTCTATATCAGATTGACCCTCATACTCAATAGCTCTCTCTTTATACCCCACAGCCCGGAATATAACTATATCTCCAGCCTTTACAGGGATCATAAACTCTCCTTTATCATCAGTTTGAGTTTGAAATTCCGGCTCATTTTCATTAACAACCGTTACGCCAAGAACAGGCTCTTTTAATTGATTGAATACGCGGCCTTTTATATTTTCCCGCGTCTGCGCAACTATACAAGTAAGCCCAAATACTATAAAGAGAATACTAACAACACCTCTTCTAATTGCTCTAATTAATTTCATGGTTTACACATCATTAATTCTAGTTTCATAACTGTTGATATATCTTACAAAAAATCAAGACTTTAATTATTATAAAACAAATATAAACTATTTTAAATATAAACACAAACAATTTAAACTTAGTTTAACCTGAATAGAAATTGTTTTACAGAAGAAAGAAAGTAAACACAGTAGAATCTCTACAAGAAAACCAACACCCTATCAAACAGGTACAGTGAGAGAACGTTCCCCCATCCACCTTTAAAAACCTTTATATTTATGGTGCTATATCGCAAATTGAAAAGAAGAATATATAAAAGGATCGGATAACCGAGGTGTAAAAGCCCTTGTTGCTTCATTCACCTTTGAATTCTGACAGAGAAAATATTTAAAACACATTAAAAAAATGAAGCAAGTAAAAGAATTTATAGAAACCATGAAAAGAATACTATTTTTACCCGCTATATATACTGTTGCGCTTAAACATTATAAAAAGACAAATAAACAATCTGGTTAATTTGCCCGACTCGAGTTACTCGGGCTCGGGCAAGCAAGGAAAGCTCCACGTACAGAGCGTAGCTGTAGATAAAGAGAATGGCTTCGCTTATTTTTTCCTTCACTTGTCAGTGAAGGAAAACAGATTGGACAGGAAAATTAATTAGAGTTTTGGTTAATTCTGCAAGTCATTTAGATGATATAAAAAACCCAGGTTCTTCACAGACGATCCTCACTAAATATTAAAGTTAACCGATTATTTCCCCTTTCTCCTCACTCTTTTAAAATATCAGGAATTAATTTTCCATCAGGAGCATCCAAATCTAAGTTTAATAGTTTTGCTACAAGAGGAGCAATATCCGTAACTTCCATCCCTTCAATGATATTATGTTTTGCAATTCCAGCTCCTGTAGCAATAAATGCAGTGTACATTGACTTATAGTTCGGATCGTACCCATGTGTACTCTGAGTGCCATCCTTATGAATCAAAGTCTCTCCGGTGGATCCGTTTCTCACAGTAATTCCTTCTTTCATCGCAATAGCCAGCGAAGCATTAGAAGCAGCTCCCATATCATTTAAAGCCTTTCTATCCAATATTCTGAAGGCCCCTTCTTTATATTCGGAAGAATTTTCTAAAATAGAAACAACCGAATCTACTACGGCTTTATCCTCATCATTTTTAAGATACAAAAAGGAAGATCCACCGGCAGCATGAAATTTAGCCTTCCATTCTTTCCCTTTAATCAACCCATGCTCCGCCAAATAAACATTGGGAGCAAAAGTTGCCTGTGTATTAGCATGTCCGTGATCTCCAATAAATATAACGGCTGTGTTCTCCCAGATTCCTGCATCTTTAACTGTTTGAATAATCGTTCCGATTAAGCTATCGGTAACACTCACAGCCGATCTTAATTCCGGTGAGTTTGTTCCGTGTGCGTGCTGCTGATGGTCCATAGCAATCATATGAATAGCCATCAAATTAGGTGTATATTTCTTTATGATATATTTCGACATCAAGGCAATAGTTTTGCTTTCATTAAAGTTCTTTTTCGTATTCAAATGATCAGGTGTGAATTTTATTCCTTCCTCTTCTTCTATATCAGATAACAAACTCTTCGGACTCACATAAGGATATTTAATGGACAACACATCTTCATCCTCCTCTCCTTCCATAGGAAAGCGTTCAGGAAAGTTATAGTCAATAGGCGCTCCTACCGTTACCGGCCACATCACCGCCCCGGAAGTAAGCCCCGCTTCCCTTACAGCATCCCATAATGTTTTTACCTGAATATCTTTTGTATCCGACAACCACTGCCCAGGCACTCCATCATAAGGTTTGTTATTATAAATACCATGATGAATAGGGTAAGCCCCTGTAACCATTGAAGCATGAGAAGGGTAAGTAAATGTAGGAAAAACACTTTTCACCCCTTCAACCGTATAAACCCCTTCGTCTCTAATCTTTTTTAAATTCGGTGCATTCCAAGTAGAATCCAAATAAAATTCTGGACGCGCACCATCTAAACTGATTAGTATTACATGTTTTACCTCTTGCTGCTGTGCCTTACAAATGCTAAGCAAAAAAGGTGAAATTGCCAAAATAATTAATAATCTCTTCATTTTTTAAACGTTTTAAGTTTCTAAATTTAACGGTTCGTTGATTGAAAAAGTACAACACTTCCAATAG
>DATGTY010000117.1:0-3625 GCA_035301605.1 Chitinophagaceae bacterium
TCATTGTTTGCCCAAAAGGAATTTTTAGCAGCTGTTCCCATACTTTTTCTTGAAAAGGTGTTCCTTCGGGTACTAAAGGTAAGTCAAAATTTTTTCTTTTTTTAGCAAAGTATTCTGAGAGTTGTTTTTTTACTACTTCTGTCAGAGCGTTAGGGTGTTGCGGTTGTATTGTCTCTTCAAACCGGAGTTCTTTAACTGCTTCTTGGGTAGAAATGATATTCAGAAAACCCACTGGACTTTCAAAACACAGATTAAAGTGTTGTTGATTTTTCATTGGATGGATTGGTTTCAGTTTTTGAAAAAATAGTTTGTAGCTTGGTTGTAAGCTCTTCAGGTTGTAAATCTTTGGCAATAATAATGCCTTTAGGATTTATAAGGAAATTGGCTGGTATCCCTTTAATATTAAAAATGGCTGCAGGGGTAGATTCCCAGCCAGCTAGGTCGCTCATCTGTTTCCAGCTTAAGTGATCTTTTTTTATGGCGTTGATCCATGCCGACTTTTTCTTATCTAAGGAGATACTCAGAATGTCAAAGCCTTTAGAATGGAAGCGACTATATATTTTAACAAGCTTAGGATTGGCCGCTCTACATGGCGCACACCAGGAAGCCCAGAAGTCTATCAGTACATATTTTCCTTTATAATTTTCAAGAGAAATCATTACTCCTTGCGGATCAGGAGAGCTTATTTCCGGTACCTGATCTCCAACGTTGGTTGTCATGCTTTTTCCACTGTTATTGAGTTTTCGCTTTAGAAGGTTGACGGCATCCTGCACCTGATGATTGCCCGGAAAACGAGAGGGGAGTTCTGCTATGATTGTTTTTCCTGTTTCCTGCATATTTTCAGGCCCCAAAATGCTTAATGCAAAAATGGCAATACTCGGATTCTGAGTTGCTTGTGCTTTCTCAATAATCTGTTTTCTGAGGTTTTTCTTTTTCTTTTTTAACAGGTTTGTTTTTACGAGTCTTAGGCTATCTGACAGGTGATTCTTAGGGTTATGGAGGTTATTAGAAAGCCCATTTAGTGCGATATTTTGTTGATTAAGGCTTGAAATAAAAGATTGAAGCTCTTTGGAGGCATGTGAACCTTCTATGTATAATTGCTTTGTTTTATTGTATTGTCCTGTTACTTTGAGGTCTTTTTTGCCACCTACCAGCAGGAAACTGTAATGTTGACCTATTCGAACTCTAAATAGAGAAGTATTAGGTTTTGAATAAAGATAAAATGACAGTTTCTCTATAGTTGAATCGATTGAAATCGTATCTATCGTAACGGTCTCTGTTGGCTTGAGAACATCTAAATAGGCTGTTTCCGCCTTTGGGGGAATACTATCGAGATTAATTTCTATGGTTATCTTTTTAGGTGCATTGTTTGTACAGGCTGCAAAGGTTAATATTGAGACGAGAAATAATCCGGTGATCAATTTATGTATCATGGTCATTAAATTTAGAGGAACTGCTTCCTTGCAAAAGTAGTGGAGAAATGAAAAAAAGACAAGTGTTTATATAAAACTGACATAATTGCAGATAAAATGGATTGGCACAGTGATTGACTATTTATAGACGAAAAATTAAACGAGAAAAAAGGAAAAATTAAATACTATGGGAAAAATAATCGGAATCGACTTAGGTACGACCAATTCCTGTGTTGCAGTTATGGAAGGTAACGAACCGGAAGTTATACCTAATGATGAAGGAGCAAGAACGACTCCTTCTGTTATTGCTTTTTTGGAAAAAGGAGAAAGAAAAGTTGGCGCTCCTGCTAAAAGGCAGGCTATTACTAATCCAAGTAATACGATTATGTCTGTAAAGCGCTTCATGGGACGTCGTTTTGATGAGGTATCTAATGAAATCCCTCAGTGGAGTTATAAAATTGCTAAGGGAGATAATAATACCGTACGTATTGATATAGATGGACGTCTTTATACGCCTCAGGAAATTTCTGCGATGATTCTTCAAAAAATGAAGAAGACGGCTGAAGATTTCTTGGGACAGTCTGTAGATGAGGCAGTTGTTACGGTACCTGCATATTTTAATGATGCACAGCGTCAGGCTACTAAGGAAGCCGGAGAAATAGCAGGCTTAAAAGTAAGCCGTATTATAAATGAACCTACTGCTGCGGCTCTTTCTTATGGACTAGATAAAAAGACGACGGATAGTAAAGTAGCTGTCTTTGACCTTGGTGGTGGTACTTTTGATGTTTCTATATTGGAATTAGGTGATGGCGTATTTGAAGTAAAATCTACGCATGGAGATACGCATCTTGGCGGTGATGATTTTGATAGTGTGATTATGGACTGGCTGGGAGAAGAATTTAAGAATGATGAAGGTATTGATTTGCATAAGGATCCAATGGCATGGCAGCGCTTAAAAGATGCTGCTGAGAAAGCAAAAATTGAATTGTCTTCTTCTCAGGAAACTGAAATAAATCTACCTTATATCACTGCTGTTGACGGAGTGCCAAAACATTTGGTTAAAAAATTAAGTCGTTCTAAGTTTGAACAATTAGCAGACCGTTTGGTAGAACGTACTTTAGAACCTTGTCATAAAGCGCTTAAAGATGCGGGCTATGATAAATCTGATATTGATGAAGTAATATTGGTAGGTGGTTCTACACGTATTCCTAAGGTACAGGAAAAAGTAGAGGAATTCTTTGGTCGTAAGCCTCATAAAGGGGTGAATCCTGATGAAGTAGTGGCTGTTGGTGCGGCTATTCAGGGTGGTGTACTCACCGGAGATGTAAAAGATGTATTGCTTTTGGATGTAACCCCTCTAAGCCTAGGTATTGAAACCTTAGGAGGTGTAGCTACAAAATTAATCGAAGCTAATTCAACCATTCCGGCGAAGAAATCAGAAACGTTCTCTACTGCTGCCGATAATCAACCTAGTGTTGAAATCAATGTAGTACAGGGAGAAAGAGGAATGGCAAAAGATAACCGCTCTTTGGGACGTTTTATCTTAGATGGTATTCCGCCGGCTCCGCGTGGTGTTCCTCAGATTGAAGTTACTTTTGATATAGATGCTAATGGAATTATTAAAGTGTCGGCGAAAGATAAAGGAACCGGAAAATCTCAGGATATCAGAATTGAAGCCGGTAGTGGCCTGACAGAGGAAGAAATTGAAAAAATGAAGGCTGATGCCAAAGCTAATGAGGCAGAAGATAAAAAGGAGAAAGAAAAAATAGAGAAATTGAATCAGGCGGATGGGTTGATTTTCCAAACTGAAAAACAACTTAAAGAGTATGGGGATAAACTTCCGGAAGATAAAAAGACCGGAATTGAAGAAGCGTTGACACAATTGAAAGAAGTGCATAAAAATCAAGACCTTGAAGGAATTGATAAAGCCATGGAAGATTTAAATCAGAAATGGACTGCTGCTTCTGAAGATATGTACAAGGCTTCTCAGGATCAACAGCAACAAGCCGGCGAACAACAACAGGCTGGTGGAGAAGATGCGCAACAGCAATCTGCAGGAGACGATAATTCTAAGGAGGGTGGCGATGATGTGACCGACGTTCCTTATGAAGAAGTGAAATAATCTCTTCCTCTGATATTAATGCATAGCCCGAATCTGTTTATTTATAATGGATTCGGGCTTTATTTTGATATAAAAATAATTTGCGTTTTTA
>DATGTY010000118.1:0-4472 GCA_035301605.1 Chitinophagaceae bacterium
TACTGTGGCTAATCATATCCAAATTGATATTCAATGCCATCTTGGGTAGCGGTTCGGAAAACTGTTGAATAAAAGCGTGAGATCCTCTCAATCCCTCTTCCTCTGCATCAAAAGCTACAAACAAAAGATTATGCGTTGGTGGATGTTGTTTAAAATAAGAAGCAATAGCCAACATTCCCGCCACACCGGAGGCATTATCATCTGCTCCATTATAAATAGAATCCTGAATCAAACTGTCATTCACGCCTAAATGGTCATAATGGGCTGATATTACAATCCAGGAAGAATCTTTAGATCCTGAAATAGCCCCCATTAAGTTAGTTCCCATTACTTTCTGTGAAGATGAAGTATAAAAGAAAAAAGGTTGTTCATAAGTATGGTCAAACTTTTCCAATCCTATTTCTCTAAATCTTTGAAGAATATAAACCTGGGCTTTTCGATTTCCTTTCGTGCCGACTTTTCGTCCCTTCATTTCATTGGCAGATAAGACTTCTACATCTTTCAATAATTGAACAGAATCCACCATCCCTTGCGCACCACAAATGCTCCAACAAAAAACAGAAAATAAGATAAATACAATTGCTTTCATAACCCCAACTTATAATTAAAAGAATAGCTTCAGCACACTGCTATAAATAACAAGTGCCCTCATATTAAGCAGAAGGCACACAAAAAATATTCCTAAAAATACTTTCAAAAATTATATCTTTATAAAAACCGTTATAAATATTTCGAAATCAACCGTTTCAAAGATTCTTCTTTTTCATTAAGCGCCTCTAATAATACAAGTTGATTTTTTGCTCTATTAAAATTATGCTTTGGATATTTAATTCCATAATACACATCTCCATTAAGATAATCCGTCAAAAAACGAAGCCCCTGCATATAAATCATAAACTGTCCCGCATAGAAGATAACGCCTTTCTCTGTTTCCGTCAACTCAGACCCCACTTCAGATAAGTACCCTTTCATTAAGGCTTCGTAATAGTCTTCACGGATAATAATTTTTGAAAAGTCAGTTTCTTCCTCTGAAACCGGACTAACATAAGTTCTCACCATATCTCCAATATCAGAGATAATTTTCCCCGGCATCATGGTATCCAAGTCTATCACACATACCCCTTCATAGGATTTATCATCAAGCATCACATTGTTAATCTTTGTGTCATGATGCATCATTCTGTCTCTAAAATCAGGATCAGTCTTCAGCTTTTCATAAGTCACTGCAATCTCAGAATGTTGTTGAAAAGCATTAATTAAATCCTCTACTTCCTCTTTTCTTTCTACTGATGCAGAGTCAATAGCACTCTGAAAATCATTATAACGTAAGGTTAAATTATGAAAGTTCGGAATCGTTGGCTTCAGAGAACCCAAATCCAGACCGGAAAGGTTTTTAGCAAACTTTCCGAACTGCTTAGCAGCTTCAAAAGCCTGCTTGGGATTACTAGCTTCATCAATAGTTATGGCATGATCTACAAAAGGCAAAATGCGCCAATATTCTTCATTCCATTCCAACAAGGCTTTCCCTTTGGCTGTAGTAACGGGAGCAAGAAAAAAATAATTCGGTGCATGTTCAGATAAATAATCAACTGCGGTCTGATGATTCTCAGCTATCCTTTCCGGATTTTTAAAGACCTGTGTATTAATTCTTTGTAGAATTAAATCTTTTTCATCATCATTCTTCGCACACAATCTAAAAGTGTGATTAATCAAACCTGATCCGAATTTTCCTATAGTAAATTCAGATCGATTTAAACCAAAGCCTTCAAATATCTTTGGATGAATTATTTGGTCCATAAATTCTCAGGATATGTTCCGTTTTCAATTAGTTTACTCAAGCTTTCCTGCACGTGTGGAGCATCTTCCTTATAGGTTACACCAAACCATTGTTCAGTAGTAGGGATAACTTTTACGACTCCCATCTTATTGGCAATATAATAATCAGCAACTGAAGGAATTAAAAATTCAGATTTTGGAACCTCAATATTTTCTTTCAAAAATTGTACAAACATATCTTCTATCAAGCTAAAGATAGAAGCATCAAAGCCCCAGAAATTCATAGAGACCGGCGTACCAGAAGAAATGACATGCTTTTCTCCTTCTGCATCAGTAAATACAATATCCTCTCCTTCAATAGAGATTTTCGTACGTTCCGTAATAGTATCTAAATTACCCTCATCATCCACAGTGCATACGCCGCGGGAAACAGAGCCATGTTTAGAAAGCGTATTATTAATCTCGTAGCCCATCACAGAAGCATTTTTCTCATCACATTCATTTTCTAGAAAAGAAGCCATCAGCTGAAAAGGTTCTTTTCCATAAAAATCATCCGCATTAATAATAGCAAAAGGTTCATCAATTACCTCTTTTGCACACAAAACGGCATGAGCTGTACCCCAGGGTTTTTCTCTTTCTTCAGGTACATTCTTATTTCCTAAAAAACTATCTAATTCCTGATATACATATTCAATTTCTACACCGGTATCCTTCAACTTATCATTAAAAATCTTCTCAAACTCTTCAGCAAAAGTACGACGAATGATAAAAACAATTTTGCCAAATCCGGCATTTATTGCATCATAAATAGAGTAGTCAATAATAGTCTCTCCATTAGGACCAAAATTGTCCATTTGCTTAATTCCGCCATAACGACTTCCCATTCCGGCAGCCAAAATCAATAAAGTGGGTTTCTTCATAATTAAAAACAGTTTACTATTTATTTACGCTAAATTAGGTATTAATCAATAAAACCATGAAATATCTATTATGTTTTTATTTAAAAAAGTAAAAAGTTCACTTTTTTTCAAAAAAACACAAAAATCAATCGATTGCGCAGAAAATTAATGTTAAAAACTTACTTTTACTTTTTATCAGGTATCAGGGTCAGGGGGATTTTTGTTTTTAGCCCATGACTCCTCAGATTCATTCTAAAGGGTAAACTATAAATCAAACAGCTCGAATGTTTCCTGACTATACTCAAATTAAATTACAAACATTAAAAACAAGTTGGTTATCATCCGCAGGGGTAGAAGCAGCCATACTTCGTTTAGACTTATTACATCCTGAAATCTCAGGAAACAAATGGTTTAAATTAAAATACAATATAGAAGCTGCTTTGCAACAGCAGAAAGACACACTCCTGACTTTTGGAGGAAACCGCTCTAATCATATTGCAGCCACCTCCGCAGCAGCACCAAAATTTGGACTCAAAAGTATTGGAATTATTCGTGGAGCTGCCAGTAAAAATCTAACATTAGAAAGAGCGCAGCAACATGGAATGGAATTAAAATATATTAGCCGAACGGAATATAGAAAGCGAAACCGACCATCTTTTATCAAAGACATACAAACGGCTTATCCTCAAGCGTATATTATTCCTGAAGGTGGCAATAATAACTTAGGCATAAAAGGCGCCGAAGAAATTCTAGAACTTTGCACAGCGAGCAAATTTTCCCATATTTGCTGTCCTGTAGGAACAGGATCCACCTTAGCCGGTATTATTTCTCGCACAAATCATAATCAACAGGTACTTGGCTTTTGTGCATTAAAAAAAGCAAACGAACAGCGTGCCATGGTCAGCAATTATGTGAGATCATATTTTACGCACGGAAACTGGGAAATAACTACAGACTACAGTCTGGGAGGGTTTGCAAAAAAAACACAAGTTTTAGAAAAATTCATACAAGACTTCAAAGCAGAATGCCACATCCCTTTAGACTTCATTTATAATGCTAAAATGATATGGGGAATAAAAGACTTCATTCAAAATGGACATTTCCCTCCTGGGAGCAAAATACTCATTATACATACCGGCGGTTTACAGGGAAATCTCTGACTCAACTCCAAGCACTTGGTCATTGAATTCCAAGCATATATTTCCATACATTGATAAACACAGGCGACAAAGTAGATCCATGAGGGTTTTGAGTGTCGATATTTGTAACCAAAATATGGCTCTTGTCTTTTATGGGTTTGCCGGCATATACCATTAGTGTATCATGAGGGACATGTTGCATCAACTCCGAACAATTTGCAATCTGATAATCTACGTTAAAAGGATCCTCTTTATGAAGAAAAGCATAGAATCTGTTCTCCGGCGTTGCACTCTTACCACTTAACCATGGAGACGGCATTTCCAGATCAATCAAATAATCCTGAGGCCCGGAAAAGATGAGCGCACGATGCACCTTAAACATTTTCCCAAGCATTGCAGCATGCCCGGCACCTTGAGAATGACCTGCTACAATTACTTTATTCCATGCAATTTTCCCTCCTTTCAGGAATTGTCTCCAATGACCTGAAGAATCATGATGTGCAAGATATTTTATGAAAGTAGTAAACCGATTCAAAATACTATTGACGCTATCCACTCCCGTCTTTGGACTTAAAGGCTGACCGGTGATAATTTCTTTTCTAAATTGATAGGAACATCCTTTATTCTTACTATGTTCACAGATAGTAGAAATGACATT
>DATGTY010000119.1:0-5101 GCA_035301605.1 Chitinophagaceae bacterium
AATAGTGGGGAAGACAAGGCATTATCAATAGCTTCTTGCGCACGATCCTCTCCGTCTGCCGTGGCTGAACCCAGGATGGCTACTCCACCATTTTTCATAGCAGTACACACATCAGCAAAATCCACATTAACGACGCCGTGAAGATTAATCACATCCGTAATACACTTTGCAGCAGTAGCCAAAATATTATCTGCTTTTGCAAAAGCAGCTTTAAAAGGTAAATTACCACACTGCATCCTTAATTTATCATTGGAGATAACCAACAGGGTATCTACATGATCCTTTAGGTTTTTAATACCCTCTTCAGCCTGTTTCATTCGTCTTTTCCCTTCATAGGAAAACGGAGAAGTCACAATACCGACAGTTAATATGCCAAGGTCTTTACAAATTTTTGCAACAATAGGACCACCACCGGTACCGGTACCACCACCCATTCCTGCGGTAATGAAGACCATCTTCGTATTCACTTCCAGAATTTTTCTCAATTCTTCCATTGACTCTTCCGTAGCCTGTCGCCCGATTTCAGGATTCGCACCGGCTCCTAAGCCCTGGGTAAGGTTAGGGCCTAAATGTACTTTATTAGGAATAGGACTTTCGGCAAGTGCCTGTGAGTCCGTATTACAGATAATAAAATCAACGCCTTCAATACCCTGTTCATACATGTAGTTAACAGCATTGCTACCTCCGCCCCCCATTCCTATCACTTTGATAATGGAGGATTTTCCTTTGGGAAGATCAAATTCAATCATAATATTGATTTTTGGTAAGTTTAAAAGTTATTATTCTAAAGGATTAAAACTGAGAATCTTCCTCTTCTCTAAACAAATCAATTAATCCTTTTTTCATGGAATCCATAAAGTCTTTCAGATTTTTTCTGGGCTTGGTATTCACTCCGTTTTCTTCCTCCTCCAATTTCAACTCCTCTTCTTGTTCCCAGCTATCTTCTTCTATAGATTCTTCTATATTATCTTCTATAGGAAGCTGACGTTCTTCTCTCCTTTCTCTTTTTCTTTTCAGCCGCACCTCCTTTTCTTCTTGTTCTACTTTATTTTCATAATCATTATATCCTTTCAGGATAAGACCAATACAGGTAGAATACATGGGCATTGCAAGTTCCTCTATATAATCCGAAGCCAAGTGTTCATTAGGATAACCTATACGTGCATGTATTCCAGTCTTAAATTCTGTCAACTGGGTTAAATGCTTCAATTGAGCACCACCACCTGTAAGAATAATCCCACCATTGAGCAATTTATTATCCATACCGGCTTTTTTTAGATTATATTTTACCATTTCGAGAATTTCCTCCATTCTGGCCTGAATAATATGGCTTAAATTTTTAACAGAAATCTCTTTAGCTTGCTGCCCTCTCAGTCCGGGTATCGTAATATACGCATTTGCATACGCCTCCTCAGCTAAAGCAGACCCAAACTGTAATTTCATTTGTTCTGCCTGCGTTTTTAATACTCCCAGACCTTGTTTAATATCGTTGGTAATATTTTCACCTCCATAAGGAATGACGGCGGTATGTTTTAAAACACCTTCATAAAACACAGCCAAATCGGTCGTTCCACCACCAATATCTACAATAGCTACTCCTGCTTCCAAGTCCTGATCACACATCACAGCCGCTGCAGATGCCAAAGGCTGTAATACCAGATCTTTAATTTCCAAACCGGACTTTTCCACACTGCGATCAATGTTTCTGATGGCATTCTTATCTCCTGTAATAATATGAAAGTCAGCACCAACTTTCACTCCCGGCATCCCCATGGGATTGTCGATATTAGACAAACCATCTACGGTAAATACCTGTGGGATGACATCAATTATTTGATCTCCGGCCGGAACATAGGTTTTGTACTGATCTGCTATCAGCTGATCTATTTCTTCCCGAGAGACTTCCGATTCCGTGTCACCACGCACAATATCTCCTCTGGTCTGTAAACTTTTAATATGGTGGCCTGCGATACCTACAAACACTTCTTCAATTTTTAAATCAGGATTGGTAGAATAACAATTCTCCAAAGCAAGTTCAATAGCCTTTATGGTTTTATCTATATTCAAAACCATGCCATGTTGAACGCCAAAGGAGTCTGCCCTCCCAAAACCAAGAATTTCTAATTTTCCAAATTCATTTTTTCTGCCTGCTACTGCAGCAATCTTTGTGGTACCTATATCAAGGCCTACAATTATGGGTGCTTCTTTACTCATGGTGTGCATCTGTATTTAACCTTTATAATAATTTATTCCTTTCTTATTATGCTATTTAATACCTTTTTACTTTCTGGGTCATTATTCTTTCTGATGGCATTGACTACCGGATTTCCCGCCTTCTTCTTTCTGGCCGCAACTATCTGCCCCTCAAACCGCAAATCTAAAGTATCATAATATCCCCAACCTATATTATCCAACCCTTTTTTATAAAAAGTCAATAACTTATCAAACTTTTCCGCCACATTTCCGGTATTCCCCAATAGGATTAAAGCATCTCCCACCTGCGGAATAACTTCAAAAATTCCATCTGAATTTATATTCACCTGTTCTACCTGCGCCTTCCAAAATTTATTTCCTGCAATAAATTTACTAATTTTCTTTATTTGAATCAACAGAATGCTATCTTTTCTGTCCTTATTTTCAACTGGGAGTCCGGTGAAGACAGGAAGCTCAATGGCAAAATCTCCGGAAGCCTTGATTAAATCTCCATTTTCAACAAGATAAAAATTTTGTCCGTCTTTTCTAAAAACCCTTGCCACGGGGACTCTCTGTTTTATTTTTATATTTAAGATATTGCTACTTCCTAAATAAACTTCTGCAGCTTTAACCCAATTTACAGCCTCCACTTTTTTCTTCAACTCCGGAATATTAATGGTATCGAGTTTCTTCCCGACAGGATCTAAACTATCAGAAGATAGAAGAGTTTGCCTTATTCCTGCCGTATCTACATACAATACATCTTCATCATTGGAAAGCACGATTGAAAGCCCTCTACATCTTCGATCTTGACTATTACCCGAAGCTGCTAAAATAAGCCATACAAATCCTGCTACCATTACCAGACTAAGCAAAGTAATGAGCACTTTTTTCTTCGATATTTTTCCTTTCTTTCCCATTTATTCTTATAACCTGCATCCGTTATCCGAACACTATAATAATTTTAAAATTTCTGCTGCTATTTTCTCATCGGCATTTTCAACTGCCAGCTTTTTTATATTTTTTCTCATTTCCAATATTTTCTTCTCATCTTGTAATAATTGTATTAACATCTCCACCAAATGCTCTTCAGCATCCCCATTTTTCACCATCAAAGCAGCATCAGCCTCCACAAAAGACTTTGCATTTTTAAACTGATGATCTTCAGCCGCGGTAGGGAGTGGCACAAAAATAACCGGCTTTCCGGCAATGCTCAATTCTGCTAAAGCAATTGCTCCTGCCCGGGAAACAATTACATCTGCTGCGGCATAAGCCTTTTCAATTTCAGTTAAAAATTTAAAAGGTTTTATGGTGCCACTATATCTTTCCGTTTTCTTCATTACTTCGTCATAAGACACTTTTCCCGTCTGCCATATCATCTGAACATCCGCATTCACAATCTGTTCCAGATGAACCAACAAAGCATCGTTTATGGCTTTTGCGCCCTGACTGCCTCCCACTATAAATACCGTTTTCTTTCCTCCTTTCAATCCAAAATCTTTCAACGCTTCTACCTGCATTATATTAGCGTGCAAAATATTTTTGCGCACCGGATTTCCGGTAAATACGATTCGCTCCACAGGGAAAAACCTTTCCATGCCTTTGCTGGCAACGCAGATTTTTTTTGCCTTTTCTCCCAAAATCTTATTGGTTTTCCCTGCAAAAGAATTCTGTTCCTGAATAACTGTAGGTATTTTTTTTGTTTGGGCTTTATACAAAACCGGGAAACTGGCATATCCACCAACTCCAACTACGACATCAGGCTTAAACCGCTTTATTATTTTACCTGCCTGAGATAAGCTGCGCAAGACCTTAAATGGCAAGGTCAGATTTTTTAAAATCGAAGACCTATTCATTCCGGCAATATCCAAGCCTTCAATTTCAAAACCGGCTTCCGGAACCTTTTGCATTTCCATCTTCCCTTTTGCTCCAACAAACAAGATCTCTATATCCCTATCTTTTCTCTGCAAGGCACGAGCTATAGCTATCGCAGGGAAAACATGTCCCCCGGTTCCCCCTCCTGCAATAATTATTTTATGCTCGTTATTCATTTTTCTATATTTTAACTCGGTTGTATTGCCACATTCAATGATCCACTCCCATTCTCCACTTCCGGATCTTCCTGATCAACAAGTTCTTTTGCTTTTCGTCTTTTCTCTATTTTTTCCACTTTTCTACTCACACTTAGAATAATACCAATTGCCAAACTAGTAAACCATATCGAGCTCCCCCCCATACTCACCAGAGGCAAGGTTACTCCGGTCACCGGTAATAAATTTACCGCCACGCCCATATTTATAAACGCCTGAATGACCAAAGTAAAACTCAATCCAATACATAAAAAGGCGCCAAATGCATAAGGACAGATTCTAAAGATACGAATACTTCGCAGTAAAAATACCAGATAACACAGTATCAAAATAATTCCACCAATCATGCCATACTCCTCTAAAATAATTGAAAATATAAAATCTGAATATGGATGAGGCAAAAAATTCCGTTGCTCGCTATTCCCGGGGCCTCTGCCAAAAACCTGTCCATTAGCAATCGCAATCATTGACTGCTCTACCTGATATGGCATTGGCCGGCTATTATCATGATCAATAAAACTCTCAACCCTGTGTTGCCAAGTAGCAGCACGGCCTCCACCAACACCGGTAGCCATAACAAAACCGACAACCAATAAAACGATTAACAATCCGCCAATAATGAAACTTGAAAGATGCCAAATTCTCACTCTCCCGATAAAACACAAAAGCAAACAGCTGGCTCCTAAAAGCAATGCATTCGACATATTTGCCGGCATAATCAGAAAACAAATCACACATACAGAGATAAGAATAGGCAAAAACCCTTTCTTAAAATCTTTTATTACCTTCTGTTTCCTCGATAATTGTCTTGATACAAA
>DATGTY010000120.1:0-6985 GCA_035301605.1 Chitinophagaceae bacterium
GATCCTTTTTCCCATCAAAAAGATCCGTTTCTCCCTGGGCTTTTGATATTTTATCATGCCACAATTGCAAATAAATAGGAATAAGATTTGAAGAAGTATCGTTAAAAACAGACTGTTGTTGACTCATCTTCACCGATGCCGAGGATGAGGTAAAAAATCCACAGCTTATAATTGCTACAATGAAAAAGATAAAGAAACGCTTCATTATTTTATTAAAATTAATTTTACTACAAAATGCACCGCAAATTTACAGCCAAACTTCAAACTAACTCAAGGAATCTCGCTTTAATACAGTGAATTACCGCTTTTTTAACAAAGGTAAGCCTTTCACATTCAATTCTTGCCTACTTTTTGTTTCCATTATCTTTCTCTTTATTATGCCATGCTTCGTCATTAATTTATTTATTCATCCTACCTATAAGTTCTTATAAATCAATATTGTTTTTTTACTAAAAATATTTATTTCATTTCAGGAAGCTTCAGATTAGTTAATATCCGAAATTGAACTTATTTTTGTGCCCGGAAATAATAAATCCATATATGAACTTTAATAGTATCTTCAAATTTTTCCTTCCTCAAGACAAAGTTTTTTATATACTCTTCGAGAAAGTTTCAGATACACTTGAAGAAATGTCCACGCTCCTATTAGAAGGGGTAAAAGATACTAACCTCGATAACAGAAAACGTATTTTTGGGCGCATTGCCGAATTAGAGCATAAAAATGACAGTACAACGCATCAAATTTATATTGAGTTAGGGAAAAATTTCATTACGCCATTTGATAGAGAAGATATTCATATACTGGCTTCCACCCTGGATGATATTGCAGATTATATTTATGGCACCTCCAAAAAAATGGGGCTTTATAATTACAAAGAGCGTAATAGTCGAATCATAGCCTTATCAGAGGTTATATACAAATCAACAGTAGAAATAAAAAAGGCTGTTCATGAGCTGAGGAGCATGAAAAATACACAATATATTAAGGATGCTTGTGTACGAATTAATAGTTTAGAGAATGAAGGCGATGATATTTACGACGACACCGTAGCCGATCTTTTCCAAAATGAAGTAGATCCTCGGCGCATTATTATTTTAAAAGATATATTGCATACTTTAGAAACGGCTGCAGACAAATGTGAAGACGTAGCAAATGTATTGGAATCAATTCTGATAAAATATGCATAATTTCATTGAACACGCTATATTTTTAGCTCACTTGATATGACTCTACTTATTATCATTATTGGCTTGTGCATTATTTTTGACTTTATCAATGGGTTTCATGATTCGGCTAACTCCATAGCCACTATCGTATCCACCAAGGTGCTAACTCCTTTTCAGGCGGTTGTATGGGCTGCTTTTTTCAACTTCCTGGCCTATTGGATTTTTGACTTAAATGTAGCAGATACCGTGGCAAAGGTCGCTCACACGCTACAAATTAACTTATGGGTTATTTTTAGTGGCATATTAGCAGCGATCACATGGAATTTAATTACCTGGTGGTTCGGCATTCCTTCAAGTTCCTCCCATACGCTCATCGGAGGATTTGCCGGAGCTGCAATTGCTCATGGAGGATTTGGCATGGTTAACATACCCATCATTCTTAAGATTGCGGCTTTTATTTTCCTAGCCCCTATTATTGGAATGCTTTTTTCAATTATTATTTCTCTCACCATTACCTGGATTTGTAAAAACGCCAGTTATGGGAAAACAGAGCGTGCTTTTAAACGTCTACAATTATTATCATCGGCCGCATTAAGTTTGGGACATGGAGGAAATGATGCACAAAAAACAATGGGAATTATAGCCGCTGCTGTTGTTGTTTACGTTCTAAATGTACATGGAATGCCGAGCGATCTACCCAGCTGGATTCATATTGATTACACTATACAAAACGGGCAGGTTCATTTCAATCAACTGCCGGAATGGATACCCTTAGCCTGTTACACCGCCATAGCTCTCGGTACCATGTCGGGTGGTTGGAGAATCGTAAAAACGATGGGAACCCGCATCACTAAAGTAACCCCATTCGAAGGAGTTGGAGCGGAATTAGGAGGAGCTATTACTTTATTTATCACTGAAGCTATGGGAATTCCGGTAAGTACTACCCACACTATTACCGGATCAATTATCGGCGTAGGGGCTACCAAAAGATTATCTGCCGTTCGTTGGGGTGTAACATACAGCCTCCTTTGGGCCTGGATTATTACCATTCCTATCAGTGCCCTGTTCGCAACAGGTTTCTACTGGCTAACCTACTTATTACACTAATCATCTTTTAAAAAGGTGAATCTTCATCATCAAATGACATGTCATTCATCCTTGATTCTTTTTGAATAAAGACACTTGAATCGTCTCCATCCATAGAACTATTGTTGTCATCAAAAGCATCATATTTTCCACCATAGTCACCTGATCCGTCCGGGTCTTCAATTTCTACAAATCTTTGAATATCCAATTGCGCTTTATAACTTACCGTTGCCAGCCGACCATTTCTGTGTTTGGCTATTTTCACCTGCGTAAGTCCCTTAATCGACTCGCCCATTTCATCCGTATCCTGATCATGATATTCGGGTCTATACAGGAACAATACCATATCTGCATCCTGCTCAATAGCACCAGACTCTCTCAAATCACTCAGCATAGGCATTTTATTTCCATCTCTTCTACGTTCTACCTCTCTACTAAGCTGAGAAAGTGCAATAATGGGCAAATTCAACTCTTTCGCCAGTCCTTTTAAGTCACGAGAAATCTTACTAATTTCCTGCTCTCTATTGGAATTCTTATCATTTCCTCCGGTCATCAACTGTAGATAGTCAATAATCACCAGTCCCAAATTATTTTTATGTTTTAATCGGCGACATTTAGCACGTAATTCAAACATATTTAGCGCCGGTGTATCATCAATAAAAACATCTGTTTCAGAAAGCGGCTCTACCCCTTTTACCATCAATTGCTTCATTTCATAATCTTCCATTTTACCTGACGACAAGCGTTCCAGTAAAACTTCAGACTTCATCGAAAGCATACGCTGAACAATCTGCCCAGCGGACATTTCCAATGAAAAAATAGCAGAAGGTGTAGGCTTCACAGAATCTGTTGCTGCATTTAGCGCCAGATTAAGCGCAAAGGCCGTTTTACCAACAGAAGGGCGCGCAGCTAAAATAACCAAATCCGTTGGCTGCCAACCTCTGGTAATTCCATCCATATGTTGATAGCCGGACGGCACACCACTAATATCTTCATCACTTTCTCTTAGGGCTTCTATTCTTTCCAGCGTTTGCTTCAGCACATCCCCAATACTGGTATAATTCTTTCTCAGATGCGTATCAGTAATGCCATATAATTTCTGTTCTGCCAAATCCATAAGATCAAATACATCCGTAGAATCTTCAAAAGCCTCCTTGATAATTTCGCCGGAAATACGAATAAGCTCACGCTGTATAAATTTCTGCAATACAATGCGTGCATGGGCTTCCATATTAGCAGAAGAAGAAACAATGTTAGTTAAACGGGTCAGGTAATAAGGCCCTCCGATAATCTCAATATCTCCTGATGACTTCAACTCCTCTACAACCGTCAATAAATCTATAGGCATAGTTTTATCGGACAGATTTTTCATTGCCTTAAAAATAAGCTGATGGGCTTCTACATAAAAACATTCTGAACGTAGAATTTCCACGGCTGTATCAAAGGCGCCGCGCTCCAACATAATAGCTCCAAGAACAGCTTCTTCTAAATCTCTTGCTTGCGGCGGGACTTTCCCATACATTAAGGAAGAGACTTCATTTTTCTTTCTTCTTACTGTAGGATCTTTTTTTAAGTTAGAGAGTTCCATATATTAAAGGAGTATATCAATTTAGGTTCGAATAAATCTATATTTTTAAAAGATAGCATCAAATTTCAATCCAAAAAAAGGATTATTTTTTTACTCATTTTAAAAGATAGAAAGCGAAATTAACCATATTATTTTTCATACTCGAGTCTTCCGGCAAAAATATTTATAAGTAAGAACGCACAGCATTTAAACATCTAAACAGTAGTTATTAAAACTATAATCCGGTTTTTCCACTTCCGAATTCACATTGATATCTATAATCCACAAGTTATGCACAAAATATCCATACTAAAGCCTATTCTATCTTTATTCTATTGGTTCTAAAAAATAAAATAGGGTAGAAATTTTTATAAAAATTTCTACCCTATTTTGAGATTACATTTTCCCAAAAGCCATCTCAAAAATTACATATTCAATCCACCACAAACGCTAAGTACCTGTCCGGTAACATAACTACTCAAATCGGAAGCAAGATACAAAGCGGCATTGGCAATATCTTCACTTTGGGCAAAGCGTCCTAAAGGAATTTGTTTTTTATAATTATCGGCTACATCTCCATCTTTCAAATAATCTGTCATATCCGTTTCTACAAAACCCGGAGCGATGGCATTACATCTTACGTTACGGCTTCCCAATTCCTGAGCAACCGACTTTGTAAACCCAATAATTCCAGCTTTAGAAGCAGCATAACTACTCTGACCAGCATTCCCTCTTATTCCAATAATAGAACTCATATTTATAATCGTTCCTCCACGCGCCTTCATCATAGGACGAATAACATGCTTAGTCATATTATATACGCTTTTCAGATTCACGCCAATAACATCATCCCATTGTTCTTCACTCAATCGTAAAAGGAGGTTGTCTTTCGATATACCGGCATTATTCACACAAACATCTATGTTTCCATATTCCTTGACCACTTCCGACACAAAAGCCTGACAGTCAGAAAAACTTCCGGCATCAGATTTCCAAGACTTTGCTTTCCCTCCTAAAGCAGTTAATTTTTCTTCCAAAGCTTTCGCTTTTTCCTCAGAACTTCTATAAGTAAAAGCAATATTTGCTCCTTGTTGTGCAAATTTCAAAGCAATAGCTTCACCAATCCCCCGACTTGCTCCGGTAATAATTACATTCTTGTTTTCAAGTAAATTCATCATTTTCTATTTAATTATTTCTAAAATTTCCTCTACATATTTCCTGTTATTACAAAGTCGAGGTACTTTATGTTGCCCGCCTAATTTATCTTTATAATCCAGCCATTTACTAAAAGTTCCTACAGGAAGCATCTTAATTTCAGGCATACGCAACGCTATATCCTTATATCTTTTAGACTCATAATCAGAGTTAATAGACTGTAATTTATGATCTAAAAATTGGGTAAAAGAAGCTATAGAATCTGGCACTTTATCAAATTCTATGAGCCACTCATGCGCGCCATTATCTTGGTCAGAAAAAAATATAGGTGCTACAGTATAATCATTAATGATAGCTCCCGTTTTTTTACAGGCAGCAGCAATAGCTTTATCGGCATTTTCAACAACCACCTCTTCTCCAAAAGCATTAATAAAAGACTTCACCCTTCCTGTAATTTCAATTCTAAAAGGGTAAGTGGTGGTAAATTGAATGGTATCTCCTAGTAAATAACGCCACAATCCACCGTTTGTAGTAATCACCATAGCATAAGACTTGCCTATTTCTACCTCATTTAACTGTAACGTTTTTGGCTGCTCTTTTCCATACTCTTCCAAAGGCATAAATTCATAAAAAATTCCATGCTGAAGCAGAAGCATCATCCCTTTATTCTCCTTCAGATTATCCTGCGCAGCAAAAAAACCTTCGGAAGCATTGTAAGTCTCCTGATAATGCATTCCCGAACCTTTAATAAATTTATTAAATTGTGTTTCATAAGGTGTAAAACTCACGCCTCCATGCAGATATAATTCCAAATTAGGCCACACCTCACGAAGATCACTCTTTCCGGTAAGCTTCAAAATATATTTCAATAAAACAATAGTCCAAGAAGGAACTCCCGCTATAGATGATACATTTTCATTAATCGTATCTCTTGCAATCCGATCTATTTTCTGTTCCCATTCGCCCATGAGCGCCACTTCTAAATCCGGCGTTCTCATCAGATGCCCATAAAAAGGCATATTCTGTAATATTACTGCACTCAAATCACCATAAGAAATGAGTTCATTCAGCTGATTGACCTGATGACTACCACCAATCACTAAAGACTTTCCGGTCAGTAAATCGGATTTAGGATAATTATTATAATACAAGGTCAATACATCTCTTCCCGCTCTGTAATGACAATCATCCAGGCTGTCTTGGGTTACCGGAATAAACTTACTTTTATCACTGGTGGTTCCGCTAGATTTAGCAAACCAGCGAATCGGGCTATCCCACAATAAATTTTCCTCTCCTGCAATAATTCTATCAATATAAGGCTTTAAGTCTTCATAATCCTGCAATGGAACATGTTCTTTGAAAGATTCTACGCCAAAAATACGATCAAAACGATATTTTTTACCAAATTCTGTTTCTTGTCCATGATTAATTAAATCCAAAAACACTTCTTCCTGCGTTGCACAAGGAGAATAAATAAAATGATCCATTTTCAAGGAACGCAGACGAGCTAAACGAGAGATGGCCGGACTTAAAAACTTCATACTTTCAATATCAATTAGAAGAAGAGTCTGGTAAGTCTTCAAGGATTTTTTTCCCTTTAAATTCAAAATTCTTACCTAGATATACCTTACGAACTTGTGGATCAGCAGCTAAATCTTCCGCCGTACCTGATTTTAAAATATTTCCTTCAAAAAGCAAATATGCTCTATCCGTAATAGACAAAGTTTCCTGCACATTATGATCTGTGATCAAGATACCTATATTTTTCTTCTTTAACTGCACCACTATCGACTGTATATCTTCCACCGCAATAGGGTCTATTCCTGCAAAGGGTTCGTCTAAAAGGATAAACTTCGGACTCACCGCCAGCGCTCTGGCAATCTCTGTTCGCCTGCGCTCTCCTCCACTTATAATATCTCCATTATTTTTACGTACATGTTGCAAATGAAATTCATCTAACAACTCCTCGAGTTTATCTCTACGCTCCTGCTTTTTCAATTTAGTCATTTC
>DATGTY010000121.1:0-8715 GCA_035301605.1 Chitinophagaceae bacterium
AATGGAGAACCAAGCCCTGAAAGAACTGTTCCAGGGCGAAGTACTTACCGCGCTGGACGATGCTGCACTGCAGACCTACTTAGATGATCAGCTCATCATGGATGTTGCCGAACTCATTGACGAGTTTCCGGAACTAGGCAAACGTATCTTAACTATTTTATCTATTCAGAGGGCCGTTAGTGTTTTTAAAATTCTGGACTTCCCTTTACAAGAAGATCTTATTGAAGAACTTTCTGAAGAAAGAGTCAAGGAGATTATCAACGATTTACCGCCGGATGATAGAACTGGACTTTTAGAAGACCTTCCGGGCAACGTAGTAAAAGACCTCCTGAAGTTACTGAACCAGGAAGAGTTAAAAATCAGCTTAAAACTATTAGGCTATCCCGAAGACAGTGTCGGTAGGAGAATGACGCCGGATTATCTGGATGTAAAGGAAGAATGGACGGTAAAAGAAGGATTAGAACATATTCGCCATTACGGGAAAGATAGTGAGACAATTGATGTGGTTTATGTCATCAATAAAGAAGGAAAATTGGTGGATGATCTTAGAATTCGAGAATTTCTTTTAGTAAATCCTGATGAAAAAATTGTCAATTTAACGGATGGGCGTTACACTTCATTAAAAGTCACAGATACACAAGAAGAAGCAATCACCATTTTTAGAAAAGAAAACCGCGTAGCACTGCCGGTTATCAATGAAAATAAAATCCTTCTAGGAATTGTAACCATAGACGATATCCTTTCTGTTGCTAATGAAGAATATACGGAGGATTTACAGATGATGGGAGGTAATGAAGCATTGGAAGAGCCTTACTTAGACATCAATCTATTTAAATTATTTCGCAAACGAGGTGGCGTTCTTCTTATTTTATTTATAGGTGAAATGCTAACGGCCACCGCCATGCAACATTATCAGGATGCCGGTGTATTTCTCAACTTTGCTGATCTTATTTTATTTATTCCCTTAATTCTCTCTTGTGGAGGAAACAGTGGTTCACAGGCAACGACCCTCATCGTTCAAGCTATTGCTCTTGGAGAAGCTACTATTAAAGACTGGTGGAAAATTATCAGAAGGGAATTTTTCTCCGGCTTATTGCTCGGGATCTTGTTAGGAACTATTGGATTTTTACGTATTGCTTCTTGGCAAATATTCAATATATATGATTACGGACCGCACTGGGTACTCATGGCCTCTACCATATTTTTTGCCCTAATCGGAGTGATTTTATGGGGAAGTCTGATGGGCTCTATGCTACCCATTATTTTGAAAAAGATGGGGCTGGATCCGGCTACATCCTCTGCTCCTTTCGTTGCAACCATCGTAGATGTTACCGGTATTATTATTTACGTTTCAGTAGCTATGATAGTCTTACAACATGTCATCTAACACTCAAAGTCAATCATGAACCCAACATGATACAAACAAAAACAGATGAAAATAAAATTCATATCCCTCCTCATTATTCCGATTCTATTTCAACATATTTCCTTTTCTCAGAAAATAAACACGCATAAAATAGATTCTTTCCTGACCTATATTGAACAGCAGAATAGAGATATTGGAAGTGTTTCTATTTTTCAAAATGGGAAAGAGATTTATAATCGCCATTTCGGACAATTTGATAGCACAGCTTTTAACAAAAACACAAAGTATTATATTGGCTCCATCTCCAAATTATTTACGGCTACTTTGATTTTCAAGCTCATAGAACAAGGAAAATTAGCTCTGAATGACAAACTCTCAAACTTTTTTCCAAAAATTCCTAATGCTAAAAAAATTACAATAAAAAACCTGCTTGAGCATTCCAGTGGTTTGGGAGACTACGTAGCCAAAGAAGAAAACCTCTACTGGCTAAGAAAAAAAAGAACAGAGTCTGAGATTTTAAACTTAATAAAAAAGCAGGGCACTCTTTTCCAGCCGGGAGATAGTGTGGTCTATTCTAACTCGGGATATTACCTGCTTGAAAAAATCGTTGAGAACAAATTCAACAACAAATACAACAAAATAATCAAAAAACAGATTACAAACCCATTAAACCTAACAAACATTAAATCGGTATTAGATCATCCAACCAATGTTTTTCACTCTTATAAATATAGAAATGGAAATTGGAAAAAAATACAGGAATTTGACTTCACTAATGTAGTTGGCGTGGGCGATTTAGTCACTACGCCCCGAGCGCTTAATCAATTTATTATAGCCCTGTTTCATAATAAAATTATATCAAAAGAAAGTATAGAAAAAATGCGTCCCAAACAAGGGAAACTTTTCGGCAAAGGCATGATGTTAATCCCTTTCTACCAGCATCTGGCTTATGGACATGGAGGCGATACTTTTGGCTCTCATTCTGTGGTAGCTTATAATCCCGAAAACCATTTAGCCATAGCCTACATAATAAATGGCGAACGTTATCCTACCAATAACCTGGCAATTGGCATGTTCAGTATCATCTACAACAAAGATTTTAAATTTCCTATCTTTACAAATATCAAACTAAAACCTGAGCGCCTAGACCAATACATTGGCACTTACTCATCACCCAAACTCCCTATAAAAATAAACATTAAAAGAAAAGGAGACGAATTATTTGGACAGGGAACCGGTCAGCCATCCTTTCCACTAACACCATTGGATTCCAACACTTTTCAATTTATGAAAGCAGGAGTAAAAATTATATTCCATACAAAAACCCATAGCATGACCTTCAAACAAGGCAATATAACAGCAGAAATGAAAAGGGACAAAGATTCTTCTGATTTGCGTTAATCAAATAAATAGTTTATCCCGTGTTATTTCTTTTCTTCCACTACCGCTGCACCTTCCAATCTTTCTATTTTTTCCAAAAAAAAGGATACATGCTCTAATGGAATATTCAATTTATACATACAAAAAAGACTCATTTCTTCTTCCAATATTTGGATATTCAGCTTCTTAATAAGCTTCATTATATCGTCCATTTGTGGATAACTGAATGTAATATTCACCGACTTGCAGACATCCTTACTTATGATTGAAGTATTTGCCAAGCATTCTTCAGCGGCGGTTTTATAAGCTTTTACCAGCCCGGGAATCCCTAGTAAAGTGCCTCCAAAATAACGAATAACCACCACTAAAACATTGGTTACACCTGCACTATCGATTTGCCGTATAATAGGTCTTCCTGCACTACCCGATGGCTCCCCATTGTCGCTGGTTCTAAAATCAACTCCTTCGGTACCCAAACGCCAAGCATAACAATGATGATTTGCCTTAGGATGCAACTCTTTAATACGCTTCAATTCATTCTTTATATCATCCCGACTCTCCACTTCAACACAAATTCCCAGAAATTTACTTCCTCTATCTTTATATTCACTCTCTCCGATTGATTCTATCGTCTTAAATGAAAACACTTTTGTACTCATAGTTTGCAAATATAAAAACTCGTTTGGGGCTTTCCCTATTAAAATGAGCCAAATTTATTCCGGTCACAAAACAAAAAAGAAAGTTTCTGTTATTCCTTCAATGCAGAATCAGATACCGGTCTGGGAGTGCCACCATAGGTCAGTGTATGTAAATTCACTTTCCCCTTATTATTCTCAAGCCGGTAAATCACATTAAATTTATTTTCTCCATCCAATGTGTTCGTTGAAGATGCTCCCAATTTTTCTGCTACGTCATTTATTTTATCTGCAGAAACAATCATTAAAACCCTTCGTCCAAAATCTTGATTTTTTTCTAGTAAGTCAAAAATTTTATCTCCTACCGAATCTGCAGGATATTCTACTGTCTTAATGTCTTGTAAAACCCTCAAAGAATCCATTGTTTCTCTGGAATAAGAGAATGGACTGGTATATATTCGTTGAATGCTGGAGTCTTTCAGAAATCGCATCAAATCTCCAGCTCTTTTCCTGCCATACCAATTTAGATGACCATTAAAAGCATGATAATGTTCGGCTGGCTGCGCAATAAAAAACACACTCTTAGATCCACTTAGGGAGGAATGATGATCACAGGCATTCATAATAATCATCAAAAAAAGAAGACCTAGAATTCCTTTAAGTCTAAAATGCTTCATTGCCGTTTTTTTTATACTTTCGAGCTGATTAAAAATCTGCAAATTATGAAAAATTACTTTCTCCTACCGTTATTCCTTATTATTCCTTTCTTCCTACCGGCTCAACAGCTAGATTCTTTAACGGTAAATAAAATCATGCAAGATCCATCCTGGATTGGAACATCACCCTCTCAACCCTTCTGGAGCCCTAACGGAGAGAAACTTTATTTCTCATGGAATCCGGAAAAAGCTACTTCCGATTCTCTTTATTATATTACTCTAAACAATCACAATCCGCAAAAAGCAACATTATCAGAACAAGAAACAGCAATCGCCCAAAGAAGCGGGAGCTATAATGCCTCTAAAGATCAAATAGTCTATTCGCTCAATAATACATTATATCTATTAGATATTCCTTCAGGACAAAAGAAAAGCTTATTTAAAACAACTTTCAATTGCTCCCATTTAAATTTTGGAAATGACAAGATATTCTTCCAAATGCAAAGCAATTTATACACCTATCATCTTTCTACAGGCATGTTGGAACAAATCACTAATTTCAAAAACAGAAAGAAACCCAATCACCACGAACATCTATCAGCAAGAGAAAAATTCTTAGAAGAAGACGCATTAGAAAATTCCTCCATTCTAAAAAGAAGAAAAAAGGAAAAAGAAGAACATAAAAAACACGCCAAAGTATTACAATCACATTCGCCAATGCCCATTTATATAGGGAATAAAGTTTTAAATAATATTACCGTTGATCCGAACGGACATTATATCACTTACCGACTACACAAAAACACTTCAAATAAAAATACTAAAGTTCCTCATTATGTGACTAACTCCGGATACATTAGCGAAAGCAATTCCCGTCCCAAAGTAGGGATTCATTTATCGAATTATACCTCTTATATTTTCGACACAGAAAAAGACACCACCTACCCTATTTCTATTCAACAAATTCCCGGTATTAGAGATATTCCATCCTTTTACAAAAACTATCCTGATGTATATGATTCATTAAGAAAAAATCCTCCACTAAGGAAAGTTGTTATCAACGGCCCTATATGGAACAATACTGGCACAAAAGCAGTGGTAGTCATTCGTTCTTTAGATCATAAAGACCGCTGGATTATGTCGTTAAATCCTAAAAACGGAGATTTACAAATTTTGAACAGACAGCATGACAATGCCTGGATTGGAGGTCCTGGTATCGGCTATACTTATGGAACAGGAAACATTGGTTGGATAGATGAACAGCATATTTGGTTTCAATCAGAAAAAACCGGTTATTCCCATTTATATGCTCAAAATTTAAAGTCCGGAAAAATAAAAGCGCTCACCCATGGCAAATATGAAGTGCAAGATGCCACTCTGTCTCCGGATAAAAAAAACTTTTACATTACAGCAAACAAAACCGCCCCGGGGCAAAAACAATTCTACCATTTAAATATTAAAACAGGACAATTAACCCGTATTACAGAACAAAAAGGTGGGAATAAAGTAACTGTATCACCGAATGGCCAAAACATAGCTTTTTTACATTCTACCGCTATACATCCTTGGGAATTATATCTACAAAAGAATAGCAAAAACACACAAGCCACGCAAATTACTCAGCAAGCGGAAAGTAAATTATATCAATCCTATCCGTGGCGCGATCCCAAGACTTTCACTTTTAAAGACCGGGATGGATTAAAAGTACATGCCAAGGTGTATAAACCGGAAAAACAAGCTGCGAGTCGCCCGGGAGTAATTTTTGTTCATGGTGCAGGATATTTACAAGATGTAAAAGATTCTTGGAGCTATTACTTTAGAGAACACATGTTTATGAATATGCTCGTCGATCAGGGTTACACTGTCATGAATATTGATTACAGAGGCAGCGCAGGATATGGAAGAGACTGGCGAACTGCTATTTATAGACACATGGGAGAAAATGATTTGGAAGATATTGTTGATGGCACTAAATATATGGTAGAACAATTTAATGTAAATCCTAATAAAGTGGGCATCTGGGGTGGTTCTTACGGTGGATTTATGACTTTAATGGCCTTATTTAAGACCGATGTATTTGCTTGTGGCGCAGCGTTAAGGTCAGTTACAGACTGGGCTCATTATAACCATGGATATACTTCCAATATTCTGAATCTCCCTCAAAACGACAGTATAGCTTATGTACAAAGTTCTCCTATTTATTTTGCTGAAGGGCTGGAAAATCCGTTACTCATGTGCCACGGCATGATAGATCCCAATGTACATTTCCAAGATATTGTTCGTTTGACTGAAAAACTCATAGAGCTCAAAAAGAACGATTGGGAATTAGCAGTATATCCACTTGAAGGACATGGGTTTATCGAACCGGAAAGCTGGAGAGATGAATATTATCGGATTTATCAATTGTTTGAAAAGAATTTAAAATAGAACTCAAATATCCCCCAACTATTGCTTAAATAAGCCTTTTAAAAAATCATTTCATTGCTTCAGCTGCTCCATCCTGTCTCGGGACTTATTAAATATTTTCTGACCATTATGCCGTCCTTCTCTTTGTTTTCGCTGTTCTTCTTCAGGAAGTTTAAGAACGTGCATACAATCTTCACTACAACAATCATTATATTTTTTTGCACATTCTTCACATTGGATAAAGAGTAAATGGCAACCTTCATTTTTGCAATTTACATGTCTATCAGAGGGCTTGCCACATTGATGACATTTACTCAAAACTTCATTCGTTACCCGTTCTCCTAATCTTCTGTCAAAAACAAAGTTTTTCCCATGAAATTTTAATGGCAATTCCTGTTCTTTGGCTTTATGTACATAATTAATAATACCTCCTTTCAGATGAAATACATTCTGAAAACCATTGTATCGAAGCCAGGCACTTGCTTTTTCACAACGGATTCCCCCGGTACAATACATCACAATATTCTTATCTTTCTCTTCTTTCAACATATCCACCGTCATGGGAAGCTGTTCTCTAAAAGTATTTGAAGGCACCTCTCTCGCGCCTTCAAAATGCCCTACCTCATACTCATAATGATTGCGCATATCTACCACAATCGTCTCAGGATTATCCGTTAGTTTATTAAAAGCCTCAGCATCTAAATAGGAACCTCTATTTTCAACACTAAAACTTGAATCATTAATCCCATCAGCCACAATCTTATCTCTCACTTTGATCTTTAATACCCAAAAAGAAGGGGTGTGTTCAATCGCAATATTTAAATGAATGTCCTTCAAATAATCATCTTTATTAAGATAATCTCTGAATGCATCCATATTAAAATCGGGGACACTAATTTGCGCATTAATGCCTTCCTCGGCTACATAAATTCTACCAAAGACCTTCATCTCAAAAAGATGACGATACAATTCATCTCTAAAAGACTCAGGATCCGAAATATTTCCATATTTATAAAATGAGATAGTTACTCTTTCAAAAGTTTCTTCAGCCAACTGTTTTTTTAATTCTTCTGCCGATACGCGATTATGTAAAGCCATGACTACTCCAATTTTGGAAATGCAAAGATACCCATTTAAAAGTAATTGAATATCCTATCTTTTTTTTGCATTGGGTAAATATACTGATTTCAAATAAAACGGTTCAAAATAAGCGACATCTTCAAAATCTTTTTCGGCAAATGCTTTTTCTGCCAATGGAATCAGATGAGAAGATTTACAGCTATAGTCAGAAAACAAAAGATTCTCTTCATTTTTCAATATTTCGCTCGCTTTTTTCCGTCCGGTTCCCCCAATAAATAGTTTTTTATTTCTAAATCTATCTAAAAAATCGGCTTCAAGAATGGCGGCTTCCGGTGCCACTATTTCATTCATATCAGCATTATACATTGCCCAAAACACCTCTTGTCTTCTTGCATCTATCATCGGACAATAAACCACACCCTTCATTTCCGGATATTCCTCCTTCATTCCACTTGCCATCATTTTCAAAGTAGGAATAGCTATTAATGGCAAATCCCATGCATAACAAAGTCCTTTAGCTGTGGAAGTAGCCACTCTAAGACCGGTATAAGAGCCCGGTCCGCCACTAATCACAACAGCATCAATTTGATTAAATCCAATATCCAGATTTTGTATCATTTCCTTTATAAAAGGAATAATTACAGAAGCATGCCCTCTTTGCTGCATACTCATTTTCTCTTGTAAAAGCTTACCATCTTTGGAAATGCTAACAGCACCAATTGCCGTTGCGGTGTCTATATGAAGGAGTAATGCCATCAATTTATTATTTAGAGTGCAAAGGTAGTAGTAATTGAGAGGAGATGTAAATAATTTGTTTAAATAATTATCATGTCATAAAGTAGCTGATATAATATTTTTGTAATAAATTTGAACTATTTATTTTACTAAACTGAAAGATAAAATGGACAAAAAAGTTATCAATACCAAAGAAGCTCCGGCGCCTATCGGACCTTACCAACAAGCGATTTTGGCAGGAAACACATTGTATATTTCCGGACAAATTTCCATTGATGTTGAAACAGACCAACTCATTAAAGGAGATATTCAAGCCGAAACGCATCAGGTCATGAAAAATCTGAAAGCAATTCTGTCTGCTGCAGATATGGCCTTCGACAATGTCATTAAAAGTAGCATTTTTGTGACAGATATCAATAATTTCGGAGAAGTGAACAATATTTATGGTAAATATTTC
>DATGTY010000122.1:0-15979 GCA_035301605.1 Chitinophagaceae bacterium
CCGGTAGAGACCATGCCCAATGAATCGTAGAGCGTACTTTTGACATATTCATTCAACCGCAAGCCTGTAATCTCCTTTACAATATACCCCATCAATTCAAAATCGATATCACTATAAACATAATCGGGAGTTTTATCTAACTTGCTGTCTCTCATTAAAAACTTGATACTATCTAAATAATCTCCTCTCATATAAACCCCATCAGCTACATACACGTCATATTTATCATCCCGATGCTGATGAAAAATTTCATCTTTTTTCTTCAGATAAGGACCATACCAGAAATCGGGCTTAAACCCGGCCTGATGCAGCATAACATCTTTAATAGTTAAATCCGCTTTATCTGTTCCTTTCATCCAGGGCAAATAGTCTCCCAATGTACCATCCAGTTTCAATTTTCCCTCATCATAAAGTCGCATGCAGGCCACGGTAGTAGCCATCACTTTTGTTACCGAGGCTAAATCATAAATGGTGTTTTTTTTTACCGGTTGGTCTCTATCATAAGTCATAGTTCCAAAAGCTTTATGATAAAATATTTTACCATCTTTCATAGCCAGGATCGTACATCCCGGAGTCCCCCCTTTGGCAATTGCATCCTCAGCAATAGAATCAACATCAGCTAAAAGAGGAACATTTATTCCTAGTTTTTCAGGATTCCCGGTAGGTAAATAAGCCGCCTGAAATGAAAAATCACTCAATCCGGTTCCTTCCGTTAATTTTTCACTGATACTTACGGGCAGGGTTCCTTCCGGATCAAAACTCCCAAATAAAAGATCGGCAATAGTTTCCTGCATTGTTTGTACTGCATTGTAGGCAACAACAGTTGCAGACCCATGCGAAAAATATTTAACTGCATATGGGTTACCAAAAGCAATAACCACCGTCTGTGTTTCCCCTTGTAGTTGATTTATTAGCTGTATTTCAGATTTAGACAATCCATAATTTCCGGCAGGATAACGATGATAAG
Source organism: Chitinophagaceae bacterium (assembly GCA_035301605.1). GTDB lineage: Bacteria > Bacteroidota > Bacteroidia > Chitinophagales > Chitinophagaceae > FW021-bin31. The sequence continues at coordinate 968 of DATGTY010000122.1, forward strand.
GTCCCACTGCAATTATAATCTTCTGATAATTATGTTTGAGTTTCTCCGCCATTCGATCCGCCGCCGATTCGCTCTCACTTTTTCCGAAATGAATCACAGGAAGAGACTTATAGGTCTGAAGTCTATCAGTAAAATCAGAAAGTTTTCCTCCAACAGTTAGAACAGCAATACTGTCTTCATCGGCTGAAGAAAAAGGTAAAATATGATTTTCATTATTTAATACCGTAGCAGCTCTTACGGATAACTCCTTATTGAGTCCTTTAATTCCTCTATTTAAATCCGCTGTAAGATGTGCGGTTTCCACAGGCTCCCAATGGCTCAATCCTACATGAAACTTGGCCAACAACACTTTCTTTACACTATAGTTTAACCGCTTCATACTCACCTCTCCACTTTCGACCGCTTCGGTGATAACACGAATTGCAGCCTCTACATTTTCCGGTAACAACAAAATATCATTTCCTGCTTTTAACGCCTCCAGAGCAGCATAACCTTCTTTATAATAATCACTAACTCCTTTCATCTCCAGCGCATCTGTGAAACACAATCCATTAAATCCCATTTGTCTTTTCAACAGACCATCTACCGCCTTCTTGGAGATAGACATCGGATGATGAGGCTCATCATCAATAGCAGGAATCTCCAAATGAGCAATCATAATTCCCTTGACACCATAGTTAATCATTTGTTGAAACGGATACAACTCCAGATCTTTCAATTCTTCCAGACTCTTACTAATCACAGGCAATGCTTTGTGAGAATCTACATCCGTATCCCCATGCCCCGGAAAATGTTTAGCAACAGCAATCACACCGGCACTCTGCATACCATGCATTATATGGATTCCCTTTGTGGCTACCTTAAATTTATTCTCTCCAAAAGAACGTGTATTAATGACCGGATTATTGGGATTATTATTCACATCCACATCCGGGGCAAAATTAATTTGTACCCCTATTCGCTTACATTGTTGACCGATTTTTCTTCCTACTTCATAAATGATGTTATTGTCAGAAATAGCACCCAACATCATTTGACGAGGAAGGTTCAATATGCTATCCAATCTCATTCCCAATCCCCACTCGGCATCCATGGAAATAAATAAAGGAACATCAGATATTTGTTGATATTCATTGGTCAATTCTGCCTGTCGTACAGGAGATCCCTGAAAGAAAGTCACCCCTCCAATTTTTTCATCCTCAATTAAATGCTTGACATGCTGTATTCGGGATGAATTATCCTTCGAATAGGATCGTACAAAGATAAGCTGTGCCACCTTTGCTTCCGTATCCATCGTATTAAAAATGCTATCTACCCAGGCATTCGCTTTCCCCGGAGATGGAAATACAAAAACAGAATCTCTCAAATGTGGTGGTGCAGAACTCATATCAGGACGAAATGCCGATTCTAGAATAAAAATAACTAACAAAAAGGCCGTGGTACAAAGGATTTTTTTCATTAAAGAAAAGGTGGTTTTGAGATAATTAATATTTTACCAACGATTGCAATAAGTCATAGCAAATATAACTTAACCCTTCTTATTTACCAATAATCTATTTATAAACGCATCCCGAAAAGTTTAAATAGGACACAGATTGACGAATAATTTTAACAAGTTCTTCTATATTCGGGTAAAATCACAGAAATCATATTAATTTTACACAAAAAAGCGTTTTGCCAGACAGGATTCAACTATTATCAGACCATGTAGCCAATCAGATTGCTGCCGGAGAAGTTATTCAACGCCCCGCTTCTGCAGTAAAGGAACTGTTAGAGAATGCCGTAGATGCAGGAGCCACAGAAATAAAATTAATCATTAGAGATGCAGGAAAAGAACTTGTACAGGTGGTTGATAATGGCTGTGGAATGAGCGAAACGGATGCCAGAATGAGCTTAGAAAGACATGCCACCTCAAAAATAACCAAGATTGAAGACCTCTTCCATATTCACTCTATGGGATTCAGAGGAGAAGCCCTGGCCTCCATTGCTGCAGTATCGCAAATGGAGATTAAAACGCGGAAGCCGGATATTGAACTGGGCTCATACATGGAGATAGAGAATAGTGAAGTCGTCAAACAAGAACCTTGCTCCTGCCCGTCAGGTACCAGCATCGCAATGAAAAACTTATTCTTTAGCATTCCTGCAAGGAAGAATTTCCTCAAAAGAAATGCTACAGAAATGAAACACATTGTTAATGAATTCACAAGAGTAGCCTTGGCCTTTCCGAAAATCAGCTTTTCTCTAGAAACTAATGGTCAGGAACTTTATCATCTGGGTGCAGGAAAATTGAAACAAAGAGTACTCCAAATCATCGGCAGTTCCTATCAGAGCAAATTGGTTCCGGTAGAAGAAAATACAGATTACATGAATCTCACCGGCTTCGTTGGCAAGCCGGATGCCTCCAAGAAAACAAGAGGCGACCAATACCTGTTTGTCAACGGCCGATATATCCGAAGTGGATATCTAAATCATGCTATAATGGGCGCTTTCGAAGAGCTTATTCCTAAAGATCACTATCCGCTATATGTGCTATATATCGAATTGGATTCATCCCAAATAGATATCAATGTTCACCCGACCAAACAAGAAATAAAATTCGAAGATGAAAGGATTATCTATGCTTTTGTAAAATCAGCAATAAAACATGCTTTAGCGCAATTCAGTATCACGCCAACCTTAGACTTTGAGCTAGATCATAAGACGCAGCATTTACCTTCTATATCACAACCTTTTACTGAAAAAGAAAGGAAAAGAACAACAGAGGGAGGTATTTATCAAGGATTTACACAAAAACATCAATCCCATACTATTGAAAGTAATAATCTGCAAAATTGGCAGGATTTATATCCAAAAAGGCAAACAGGCTCCTTTCCTACTCCGCCTACTGCAGAAAAAGAAGAAGATACTGAACTTGAACAACAAACAGAAGCGATTAATATCTCCGAGACGCCCAAAAAACCTCAACAAATACACAAGAGATATATTCTCCAACAGATTATTTCCGGATTTATTCTCATTGACCAGCAACTGGCTCATGAGCGAATTCTTTATGAACGTTATCAACAAGCTTTTGACAAAACCCCTTTATCTGCACAGAAATCACTCTTCCCGGAAATCCTGGAATTATCTTTACAAGATGCCACATTGCTAAAAGATCTTCTTCCCGAATTAAAAACTTTAGGATACGAGATAGAACAAAAAACTGATGCAACCTTCTCAATACACGGGATACCTTCAAACTTAGATTCAGGAGATGAGAAAAGAAATATTGAGGGTCTTCTGGAACAGATTAAACATTTCAACGCAGACTTGCAAACAGACAAGCGAGAGCAAATGATTCGCTCGCTCGCACAAAGACACGCCATCAAGCCCGGGAAAAAGCTGTCTTCAGATGAGATGCAAAGTTTTATAGACCAACTATTTGCATGCAGTCAATCGCAAATGACTCCTTCCGGAAAATACACTTTCATTCCCTTCCGAACAGATGAATTAGACAAAATGTTTGGAAGATAAAATAAGCACAAACCTATGGCTACTATTCTTTCCGTAAATAATAAATATCCACAGATAGGGAAAGCCCACTTTATCGCTCCCAACGCAACAATAGTAGGCGATGTCACTATGGGAGAGCATTGTAGTGTGTGGTTTAATGCAGTAATCAGAGGCGACGTAAACAGCATCAAAATGGGGAATAAAGTTAATATTCAGGATGGAGCCGTAATCCATTGCACCTACCAAAAGACGACGACTATACTCGGAAATAATGTATCCGTAGGACATTGTGCAATCGTGCACGGTTGTCAGATAGAAGATAATGTGTTAATTGGAATGGGAGCTACGGTTATGGACAGAGCCATCATAGGATCAGGAGCTATCATTGCTGCCGGAGCCGTCGTTTTGGAAGGAACACAGGTAGAACCCAACACTATTTATGCCGGTGTACCCGCCCAAAAGATTAAAGAAGTAAGTCCTGAATTAAGAGATGGCGAGATTGAGCGTATTGCCAACAATTACGTAAAATATGCAAGTTGGTATAAAAACGAAAAAGACTAAATACTCTCATTCTGAAAAAAAGGTCTGTACTGCATCACTCTAAAATCTATTGCCGTAAAATGCGGATTTTTGGCTTTCATTTCTTTATAAAGCTTCATGCTTCCCACAGCTCTGTTAGCAGAACCTGATGGTGCAGTCAACGACACCGTTTTGATTAATCTTCCATCTTGAGGATGCGTAAAAGAATGAATTTTAGGCGTATCTGCTGAAACCAACTTTAATTTCAGCTGATAGTTGTTCAAATGTTTTCTAAAAAAATATTCCGGGCCATTCTTACTATTTCCTCCGGTAAATAACAAAGTATTCACCTTCGCATACTTTCCCAAAATAGCCATTAAATCCCTTAATTCTGCAGCCTGAATACCCAAATCGGTCGCATCAATTTTATCTCTTTTTGCTGAAGCCACCATGTCACAAATACCGATACCTCTATCATTCAAGAAACGCTTGCGCTGATTTGTCGCCTCTTCAGAGGCATCATATTTTAGATTTAAATTAAATATGCGATCCAGAATATTCCACAATTGTCCATCCCGACTACCATAACAGAAATTGACATCGCCTTCCTTTAATTCTCCGGTTGTAAACCGCGGAGGAGGAAGCGTTCCTACGATTAATTTAGTAGCAGCATCGGGAATATAAGGAGGATAGGGATGAAAATGATTGAACATATTTGTCTCTTTTATAACTTCTGACTAGAAATAAAAATTTATCTTACAAATACGGGAGAGGATTGTTTTTCGGTATATTTTTCACTAAAAGAATATCCTCCATAATTGAAACCTTTCACGCCATCCAATTCTTTTACTCCTTTATCAATAATATAACGCACCATACTACCTCTGGCTTTCTTCGCATAAAAACTAATGATTTTTAGTTTCCCATTTTTAAAATCTTTAAAAATAGGAGAGATGATCGGCACTTTAAGTTTCTTTTGATCGATGGCTTTCGCATATTCATTACTGGCCAGATTCAGAAAAAGCTCATTTTCCTCTAGTTCATCATTCAAACCTTTTGTTAGTCTCTCCTTCCAATAGTCATATAAATCCTTCTTATCATCCACAGCAAGCTTTATTCCCATCTCCAGTCGATAAGGCTGAATCAGATCCAACGGACGAAGAAGCCCATACATCCCAGATAAGATGCGTAATTTATCCTGTAAAAGATCTAATTTTTCAGTAGATAGATGATAAGCATTCAGCCCCGTATAGACATCGCCGGCATAAGCAAAAACTGCTGGTCTCGCATTATCTGTTGTAAAAGGCAAATGAAAATCCTGATAACGTTCATAATTTAAATCCGCTAATTTGGCACTTATTTTCATCAATTTAGACAGTTCTTCTCTACTTTTCTGCCTCAAACAGTTATTCAACTTTTTCGCATCTTTCAGGTATTGCGGTTTTGTTGCTTTTTTTGTGGGCAATTCACTCTTATAATCCAATGATTTAGCAGGAGAAATAATAATTTTCATCTTCAATGACTTTTTTTAAAGTTAGAAAACAAATACAATAAACGACATCAATTCTTTTCTTTAACTTTGAATATTCATATTCGGTATAGTTTTAGCATAAAGAACAAAAGACAACAATAAAATGTTTCATTACAATGCATAATTTTAAACTTTCAAGCATTATTTTACTCTTTCTCGTTTGCATCATCTCCGGATGTTTCCCAAAGCTGGCGACCCCCCCAAAACGGGGAGCCGAATATGAATTTGACAGGCGCTTACCCCCGGAAAAGCATCCGAAACCTCTTTTCAATAAAAAAATGAGAAAAAACTTGCACAAAAAGGGGATGCCCAGAAATACGAATTAAAAAAAGCTCAGTGTCGTTCCTGCAGTGAAGCAAGAATAGACAAATAGCTTTCAAATCGGTCAAAATCTATCTGCCCCTCAGCTACCGCTTTTTTTATAACACAGCCCGGCTCGTCAACATGCAGACAATCATTAAATTTACATTCCCCAATAAATGGTTGCATATCAATAAAATAATGCGAAAGTTCAGCTTCCTCTATATCAACAATTCCCCATTCTCTGATCCCCGGAGTATCTATGATATTTCCACCAAAAGGGAGTTCAAACATTTCTGCATAAGTAGTGGTATGAAGCCCCTTTCCCGACCATTCACTCACAGATTGCGTTTTAATTTTTCGCTCGGGAAGCAATCGATTAATCACCGTACTTTTCCCTACTCCTGAATGCCCGGCAAGGAGTGTTTTTTTCCCTTTTAAAAGTACTTTCAATTCGTCAATCATACCATTTTGTGCCGATATTTGACAAATATTATATCCCATTGCCTGATAAACCAGTCTAAAAGCTTCCAACTTCTCCCATTCTTTTTCTCTATAACAATCTGTCTTATTAAAAGCAATCACCGCCGGAATATGATAAGCGGCCGCAGTAACTAAAAATCGGTCAATAAGCCCCCTGGAAGTGACAGGAAACCTCAGCGTAGCCAACAATACGGCCTGATCGATATTCGAGGCCAACACATGCCGACGCACACGCTGCTGCGGTGAAGATCTGACAATGTAGTTTTCTCTCTCCCCAATTTCGGTAATAACAGCTGTATCTTGTTTTTTTTCAGGAATAATTTTAACAGAATCTCCTACAGCAATCGGGTTAGAAGAACTGATATTCTTATCTAATTTCAATTTCCCCGCAAGGCGACAATTGATAAATTTTCCGTTCTCCGTCCGAACAAGATACCAGCTTCCCGTAGATTTATAAACAATAGCCTCCAATGGTCGCGAATTAAATTTTGAATAAGTAAATTTACAAACTTTCGCCAAACATAACCTAAGTTTGCATAAATTAATTCCGAAAGAAATGGCAAAAAAAGCATCAAAATACAAGCATTCATCACGCCTTGTGAATCCGCTCTCCTTGCTTATATTGTTTTGCCTGGGATCAATGTTCTCGCACTGTGCACGTGTTGTAGCCCCTTCCGGCGGTCCTAAAGACACCTTACCTCCGGTGCTTCTAAGCAGCACACCTCCCGATTCTACACTGCATTATGACGCGGATAAAATCACTTTCATCTTTAATGAATTTATTAAGCTCAAGGATCTTCAGAAGCAAATGATTATTTCCCCTACGCCCAAAAGAAAACCGGAAATTAATTATAAGCTGGATAATCTAACGGTCGATTGGTTCAGTAAAGACAGCCTATCGCCCAACACCACCTATATTATTAATTTGGGAAATGCCATAGTCGATGTGAATGAGGGAAATGCACTAGAAGGCTTCAGGTACGTTTTTTCTACAGGCGATCATTTAGACTCCTTAGAAATAAGCGGAAGAGTAATTGATTCTCGTACGGGATTGCCAGATAGTACAGCTATTGTTATGCTCTATTCAACAATAGAAGATTCCATTGTTAGAAAAGAAAAACCGGTTTACTACGTAAGATGTGATGGGGGTGGACATTTCCGATTCCAAAATCTTCCGGTGGATACCTTTAAGATTTTTGCACTACAAGATGAAAACGGAGACTTAAAGTATATTGGAAACGAAAAAATAGCCTATAAAAAGAATCCTATTCAACTAGACAGTAGCCAGTCGGGATATTTACTTCCCTTGTTTTATGCAGAAAAGCCCAAAGAAGAAAACGAGAAAAAGGAGAATAAAAAAGACAATAAAAAGGATACACTCAGATACGCCACTTCCCTCAGTGGAAAAACCAAAGACCTTAAACAACCTTTAGTCTTTACTTTTAATCATCCACTAAAAACACTAAAAGAAAGTGCTATAACACTTCAGGAAGACACCACATACAAAGACGTCCCCTTCAAAATAAAACGGGATACCACCTTCTCTGAAGAATTAAAAATTGATGTAGATTCATCGATGAACAGAGACACCACTATTTTGAAAGATACCGCAGTCTATCAAATCGAGCTTCATTACAATTGGAAAGCGAACACTCCCTACCGACTCATTCTAGATAGTACTTTTGCTATTGACACATTAGATTCTGTTTATCACAATATAGATACTTTGGACTTTAAGACAAAAGCTAAATCAGATTACGGCACACTCATCCTGCAATTTGACAAAAGCTCTTTATATCAAACCAACATAAACACAAGCAGACAAGAATCTGCGACAATTAAAGACCAACTATCTACCGACAGCCTGCCACCTAATGACAGCATGCGGCATGTTAAAGATAGCTTAATTGCAACAACAGATAGTCTTTCATTGGACAGTCTTCCAAAAGCGGACAGCCTGACCCGAAAGGATAGTCTCTCGAAAGTGGACAGTCTTTCAACTGAACAACCAACTTCTACGGATAGTTTGATAGCCAATCATCCTCATTCTGCAGAAGACACCTCCTTTCAACTGCTTATTGAGCTCTATAAAAATGATGAAATGATATACAGCAGTCCACTGGAAGGAGATACCTGGAAAAGGCCATACTTAGAACCTGGAGAATATAAAATCAGGGTCGTCAAAGATGTTAATAAAAACGGGAAATGGGATCGAGGTTGCTATTTTTGTAAAGAAAAACGACAACCTGAAAAAGTATATTCCTTCCCGGACGCTTTCAAAGTACGCGCCAATTGGGAAAATGCTAATCAGAAACTGAAAATAAAATTTGCCAGGGGCAAACATGAAGAGTAACTCTCCACAAAAAAAGGCATAAAAAAACTGCTGAAAGAAGAATAATAATGAACGAAATCTATTCTCTTTCAGCAGTTACGCTACTAAATAATCTTTATTGGTGTTCATGTACTTCAGTAATATTTCTAAAGAACACATACTTTGAAAGTAAAAAGGCAATCAAAATCAACAAACCAATAATTCCTAAAGCTATCCCAAGATGAAGCCAAACCTCAGTCACCTGTGGGTGTGTCATTCCATTTGAACTCATGAATCCGCTGTTTTAAGTTTTTAGAACAATACAAAAGTAAGAAAGAATTTGCAATTTTTCATACTACCTTTGTAATATGACATTTTCATCGGTATTAATTGAGGACGCAGTCAATGAATTATCTTCTCTTCCGGGAGTAGGGAAAAAGACTGCTCTGCGGCTTGTACTCCATCTTTTACGCCAAGAGGAAGACACAGTAAAGCGATTCAGCAATACAATCTTTAAAATGCGACAGGAAATTTGTTTTTGTAAAAAATGTGGAAATGTTTCTGATAGCGAAGTATGCAGCATTTGTACCAACTCCTCAAGAAAAAAAGAAGTGGTGTGTGTAGTCGAAAATATTCGGGATGTGATGGCTATTGAAAACACAGGACAATATCACGGTCTTTATCATGTTTTAGGGGGCATTATTTCTCCACTTGATGGTGTTGGTCCGGAAGAATTAAATATAGACGGACTCATACAAAGAGTTAAAGAGGAAGGTATAACTGAGTTAATTATGGCCATCAGTCCAACGATAGAAGGAGATACAACAATCTATTACCTATCTCAGAGAGTCAATAAATATCCGATCAAAATAACTACCATCGCCAGGGGAATTGCCTTTGGAGGAGAATTGGAGTACACCGATGAAATGACGTTGGCAAGATCTCTCTCTAATCGCCTGCCAATGGATCAATACATGAATGAAGATTAATACCGTTTTCTTATTAGCAACGCCAAAGCACATCTGCAAACCATTTTTTCTGATCAAAAAAACATGCCACACTTTCACATCCACAATGGTCTGCCATAAGATTTATATCATCCAAGCTATATTTTTGAGATACTTCCATATGGATAGGTTCATTTTGTTGAAAAGAAATAATTTCTCTACCAATAGAAATCTGCTGCGCTCGCAAACTAATCAAATAGCTTTTACAGGTTCCCGTTTCCGGATTATAAACAGGATAATGATCAAAATTTGCAAGGCAAAAATCAGCCTCCAACTCCCGATTCATTCTTTCCAACAGATTTAAATTAAACCTCTTGGTATAACCCGCGGCATCATTATAAGCTTTCAATATAGTAGTAGGATATTTTTTTAAATCAAAGCCTATAAATAACAGATCACCCGGCTTCAAAAAATGTCTAAGCCTACTGCAAAAACGCACACTTTCTTCCCTCGTAAAATTGCCAATGTTAGATCCTAAAAACATCACCAATTTTGGTCTCGATGAATCCTTACAAATCTGTTCCAGTTTCTCAAGATATTCTCCATTATAGCCTTTTACCTTTAATCCGGGTACTACCTTGGGCATCTTCTCTTCCAGCAAAGAAATGACATGAGAAGAAATATCTACAGGGAAATAATTCAGACAGCTTTCTTTTTGAAGCAGTTCTTTGATTAAAAAGACGGACTTACTTCCATCTCCTGCACCCAAACCAACCACATCAAAAGTATCTCCCTCTGCCCGTACTTTATTGGCAATAGCTAAAGATTGCGTTTCCAATATTTCTCTTTCACAGTCGGTTAGGTAATATTCCGGGGATTGCATTATTTGTTGAAAAAGGTAATCTCCTTTTGTATCATAAAAATATTTTGACGGAAGATACTTTGACATTGAAGCTAGTCCTTCCAATACCTCATGATAAAATTGTTTATGTTCTTTTGACACAGGGGATATATCTGCAGCAGGATTTGACATATTTTCGTAGCATTAAGTTCGTGTGTAAGTATTTTATTTGGCCAACCGAAGCCCCGTAAACTGCCACCGATAATAAGGTTGAAAGAAGTTTCGATAAGTTCGCCTACTATGTCCGGGAGAGGTGGCTTCAGAGGCGCCACGTAGCACTTTTTGACTCACCATAAACTTTCCATTATATTCCCCCACTGCTCCGGGCGCTTTTTCAAAACCGGGATACGGAAGATAAGCACTTCCCGTCCATTCCCAACGTTTTCCCCAATCAAAATCTGTTGCTGCCACTTCCCATTCTGCTTCAGTTGGCAGGCGCATGCCCTTCCAGGCAGCAAAAGCTGCTGCTTCATAATAACTCACATGACATACGGGTAAAGATAAATCCAGAGTTTTTAATCCTTCCAGAGTATAAAATTTCCATTCTCCATCAACTTCATACCAATAAAGCGGCGCTTTTATCTCATTTTCCAAAACCCAAGCCCATCCATCAGAATGCCAATACTTAAAATCAGCATATCCTCCAGATTCGATGAAATGCAAAAAATCGATATTGGTCACCAGATGTTTACTTATTTCAAATGGATTCAAATAGACTTTATGTTTGTTACATTCATTGTCAAAACAAAATCCGGTTCCTTCAAAGCCAATTTCATAAACGCCTTCTTCTTTTCTAACAAAATCATCTTCATCGCTACAAGTCTCCGGTTTTTGTAATCCTTTTTCAGAAAATACCGGAAACAATGGATTATGTCCCAAAATATATTTTAGGTCTGTTATCATGAGCTCCTGATGTTGTTGCTCGTGATTCAACCCCAAAATAATCAGTGAGTACAGGTTATCATCTTCCAAAGAAGGCAAAAAGGATTCCATTTCTTCATCCACATAAGCCCTGTATTGGAGTATATCATCTACAGAAGGACGACTTAAATTCCCTCTATCTGTACGTAAAACCCGTGCTCCTACAGATTCATAATAACTATTAAAAACATAGTTATACTGGGAATGAAATTCTTTGTATCCTTCCTTATGTGGTTTCAAAACAAAAGTCTCGAAAAACCATGTGGTATGACCTAAATGCCACTTGGGAGGACTCACATGAGCGGCAGGTTGAACAACGTAATCCTCTGTCTCCAACGGCTCACAAATATCCAGTGTCCATTGACGAACAGATTGATAAGACTGAAGAATATCTTTCATTCTGTAAAAATTTAAGAACAAACGTTAAATAAGAGACAACAAGATACAAAGATATCTATGGCGAAGCAAAATTGATTTTCCGGTATGTATAAATTCTTTTCCTACAAAAGAAAGTCTTTTAGATATTTATTTAAGACTTTTACATCTTAATTTAAAGAAATGAAGACTCGGAAAATAAATAGAATACAGGGATATCAGCTTCTGGCCTCAGTAGGAAAAAGAGTTTTGCGTCCCGGAGGACGAGAATTAACAGAAAAACTCATTTCCGGTTTATCAATCAATCCGCAGGATCAGGTGATTGAATTTGCTCCCGGAAAAGGCTGGACAGCTGAAAAAGCACTGACATATCGTCCAAAGATCTACAAAGGAATAGAACTTAGTGAAGAAGCGGCTCTACAACTAAGAAAAAAGCTGGGAGGAGAAAACAGAGAAATTATTATTGGAAACGCATCCAAGGTTCCATTACCCGATCAATCTGCAGATAAACTCTATGGCGAAGCATTGCTCACCATGCATGCCAACCAAAGGAAAATAAAAATCATGCGTGAAGCGCATCGGCTACTCAAAAAAGGAGGACTTTATGGCGTACACGAGTTAAGTTTATTCCCACAGGACATCTCTGACACCCGAAAGAGTGCTATTCAAAAAACACTCGCAACTACCATGCATGTCAATGCGAGACCGCTCACCCTACCGGAATGGATAAAACTTTTTGAACAGGAAGGTTTTAAAGTAAAAAATTATTTCACCAACCCCATGGCGGTACTAGAAACCAGAAGAATAGTGGCCGATGAAGGAATATTGCAATCTCTAAAAATAGGGTTCAATATTTATACAAATCCAGCCGCTAGGAAAAGAATCACTGCCATAAGAAAAGTGTTCAAAAAATATAAAGAAGAAATGACCGCTATTGTTATCATTGCTGAGAAACAATAATATTAGGTTTCAAATAGAGACATCCTAAACATTATGCCTCTTTCAGCTCTTTTAAAGCATTAACCACATTTTCCATCCAGACTTCATAGCCCTCTTCATAATCCACATCGCAATCTACTCTATCAGCTATTCTTATCGCTCCCAGACGTTCCAACAAAGCATCAAAATCTTTTCCCGCCTTACAGAAAAAATCATAACTCGTATCTCCCAAAGCAAGCACACTATAATGAATGTGGCTGAGATCTGGTTCGTTTTCATTTAAGTAGTCAAATAAATCTTCCGACATCAAAGGCTGATCTCCTTCCCCATCTGTACTCTCCAACACTAAAAGCACCTGAACATGAGGAAGTGCATCTATCTCAAAATCCTCCATATCCTCCACCTGCGCGTTAAAGCCTAATTCATCCACCTTTTCTTCTACCTCATCCGACAGCATCATCGTGTTTCCGGTATGGGTTCCATAGATAATATTTACTTTATTTATAGCGATAGCTGATTCCTTTTTCTTATAAACAGAATTTATATCCCCTGCAATAATATCCATATTTTTATTTATTCAAAGATGAAAAATACATTTTTTGTACGAAGAAAAAGCAAATAAGGGATTCCGCTTTATGTATTTAGGTAAAACAATTGTCAAAAGAAGATGAATTACCAGATTGTTAGATTGCCGGAGTGCTGGATTATTAGATTGCTAAATCAAATGACATTCACCTCAATTAACCCTGCCTGCACTTCGTTACGGTAGGGCAGGCATTTAACCAAATAAACATCCTATTCCTTCTTTAAAAGTATTACAATGTGCATCCACAATATTTCGGATTTGTTTGGAATAACCGCCTCCCATGCTCACCTGCACTGGAAGATGATAGTCCTTACAATAATTGAAAACCAACTGATCTCGTTGGCGACAAGCTTCCTTATCCAACTTTAGCCTTCCCATGGTATCCGTCTGCAAGACATCAGTTCCGGACTGAAAAAATACAAATTCGGGTTCCACTGTATCAAAAAGCCGGTTAAGCGTCTTATCAAGTGTACAAAGATATTCATCTCCACTTATATCATCTGCCAAACCGACATCCAAATCAGAAGCTCTTTTTTCGAAAGGAAAATTATTTTCACCGTGTACAGACAAAGTAAACACCCTATCTTCTTTTTCAAAAATATCTGCGGTACCATCTCCTTGATGCACATCCAAGTCAACGATAAGAATTTTATTCAGCCCCTGCTTTTCCAAAAGATAATACGCCGCTATGGCTTGATCATTTAACATACAAAAACCTTCTCCAAAGTCTTTTCCTGCATGATGTGTTCCCCCTGCAATGTTAAACCCCAATCCTGTTTTCTTTAAAGCAACTTCAGCTGCTGTTAGGGTTCCCTGTGCAATGCGTAATTCTCTATTTACGATCTCCTTGTTTTGAGGAAAACCAATTCTCTGGATTTCTTTTTTATCTAATGACAGCATAATAAATCTTTTCCAGTAAGCATCTTCATGCACCCCTTTCAAATAATCTAAAGGCAAACAGGCGGGTTGAAAGAAATCATCCTTCTCAACAACTTGCTCATAAAGCAATTGTTGTGGCAGCAAATCATACTTGAGCATAGGAAACCGATGTCCTTTCGGGAGGGCATGCACAAAAGATGGATGGAAAGCAATAAAAGGCGAGGTTGTAGTCACACAACAAAATTACGATTCCTATGAAAACCCACCTAATAAACGTCGAATAACAATAATCTGTCCCACATGATAGGCATTATGATCGGCTATAAGCATGGCTTCCCTCACCATATTCTGTCCATCCCCATGCGGGAAAGGCGCAAAAAGATCCTCTGTCTCTTTCAATAATTGAATAAAAGCCTCCTGATCCTCTTTTATGGCTTTAATACACTGACTCCATTCGGTAATACTACCGGGAGCAGCGTCTTTCGGCCAATAATCTTCTGGCCATTGCAGGGCTTTATAATTCGTATTGCTTGAGAATTCTAAGATATCAGCTTGCGTTCTCCTTAGGTGCGACACCAATTGCCATAGGGTATAAGGCAAACCATCCACCTTTTTCCCCACATTCTCCGACTTTACACCGGTTACGGCACGTTCTAATGTAAGATGCGCCTGCGCTTTTTCAATCAAATTGATAAGCTGTATCTCCAATTGCTGTCTGGCTTTATCTTTTCCCATAAAATAATATTTAAAACAAAGTATTGATTTTTCTACACTTTTCAAAAAAATCAATATTATTTAAACAGGATTAAGAAAGCGTCCCATATTCTA
>DATGTY010000123.1:0-2879 GCA_035301605.1 Chitinophagaceae bacterium
ATCGTTTTTTGTTAGGTCTGCAAAATCTTTCTTCCAAAAAGAGCGATACTGCAAGGCTTTCTTCTTATATCTTTCAGCCTTTTCTCCTTCTCCTAATTCCTGATAAATCTCGGATAGCGCCCAATTATCATAACTGGATTCCAAGGCCTTATCCGGAGAGCCATAATCCAGTCTTTCATTCTCACTCACTAAGGAATCAATAATGGCATTAAAATCTACTTCATAGCCCTTTTTAGAAGCATCCAGCAAGACAACATCAGCATGTTCTGTTCTCACTGTTTGTGAAGGCTCATGATTCGTGGAAAAATCCTCTTTCCCATGTTTATACATTTCAGCGATAGACCAAATCATATCTTGATAAACATTAGGATAGGCAAAAGACAGCAAAGGCAATTGGGTTTTATAATTGTCCCAAATAGACCAACCGTTATAATACGTATTGTCCGACTTTTTTAAAGTTCCATCAATGGCTCGATAGGTGCCATCCTTTTCGGAAATCACATAAGGGGATTGCACTGCTCTGTATAGCAGGGAGTAAAATAATTTTTTGCGTTCCTTATCTCCTTTCACCCTTATGCGACCTAATGTTCGATCCCATGCTTTTCGAGATGCTTTTCTCAACGCGTCAAAAGATTTATCCGATATCGCTTTCTTCGCATAAGCTGTATCTACTGAGGAGAAACCGACTTTTAAAGTAACCTCTTTTACACCCTTTGGTAAGATTGCAAGAAATTGATGTTCTCCAACTTTTTTCCAATTTAGTGGAACATTCGCCTGTAAAGCATAATAAATCTTATAAATTCCTCTGCTGCAGGTAGTCCCGGACCTAATAAAACCACTCATTCCTTTCTTGCCAAGCGTATGTTTCTCCGCTACAAAACGATTCTGTAATGCATAACTTAAATCTATATACAGACCATTCTGTTCTTCTGAAAATTTGTAATGGTGCGCTCCCGATTTTTTATATACGGTAAATTCAGCATCAATGCCATTTTTAAAAGAAACAGCATAATATCCAGGAGAGCCTGTTTGGCTTTTTTTGATGAGTTTTGATTTTTGCTGAAAGACTCCGCTATAAGGACGAATTAACAGATTACCGCCATCACCCTGACAGCCAACCCCCTCCATTCTATTATGCGTAAACCCTAAAAACTCCTTCGCATAATATTCATAGCCCGGATGTATATGCGGATATGTTTCAGGACCGATACTAAGCATACTAAAAGGAGAGGAAGCCGCCGGAGAAAGTTGGCCATGATCACCGGAAGTGCCTAAGAAAACATTGACTTCCTTAGAAATCTTTTCCTGAGCCTGCGCCTGATTCAAGAAAGGTAACAATATTAATAATACGGAGTATAGTACTTTAAATTTCAAAATATTGGTAATCATTATTTCTTCTCTTTATTCGGATCAAACATGGCAACCCCAACCCGGGAATCAGCCGCACCATAATACATCAACCATTTATCATGAAAATAGACCAAGCCTTCGGTAAAGACAGTTCCATCTTGGTATTGTCCGGTTTTTTCGAAATCCATTTCGGGAACAAAGAAAGGACGATCTAAACGCGCTAATACCTGCGTCGGATCCTTTTTATCAAACATGATCTGCCCGGCACTATAGGTTCCTGCCGCATAGTCCTTAGATTTATTGTGGTTTGTTGCATTTTTTCCGTTGTAAATCAAAAGAATTCCATCCTTTGTTATAACAGCCGGAGGGCCACATTCCGTTAACTCACTATCAAAATAGCCTTTTCGAGGAGAAGCTAATATTGTGAGATTGCCTTCCTCATCCACTAAGGGTTTCCAATCTACCAAATCGGTAGAGGTGGCGGCATAAATATGATGCTCCCCCCAATACATAAAATATTTACCATTTATTTTCGCTATCACCTGTTTTCCTTCTTTTATTTCCGTTACAATAGAAGCAGACTTCGTTGACATATCAAAGAATTTTCCATTGTAAGCCATCTTAAAAATAGAACCATGCTTTTTCCAATGATAAAGATCTCTAGAGGTGGCCGCTGCAAGTCGCGGGGTCTTTTTATTCCATTGAGTATAGAAAATGACATATTTCCCTCCGCCGGTTACTGCCACGCGAGGATCCTCGCATCCGCCCGGCCATTCCATTTCTTTTTGTGCATCCTCTTCTGGAAATAAAACCGGTTTTTCATCTCGCTTTATAATATCAATACCATTTGCACTCACAGCCAAGCCTATTCTCGATGTATGTCCACCAATACCCTGCCCTCTAGCACTTTCAGCACGATAAAGAATAAAGACACTATCCTTTTTTATGGTAGCCGCCGGATTAAAAGTAGCATTCTTTTCCCAACGAACAGAATCTTTTGTAATAGGACTGAATAGCATGGTGTTTTTTGGTGAAATAATCGGTTGATTGACAGGACGAATAAATGGCCCAAGCGCCCAATCCGGTAATTTATTTTGTGCCTCACCCCCAAAAGACAAAAAGGCAGATACTACGAATAAAAAAATCAATTGTTTAGTTATCTTCATATTTTTCTTTCTTTTTTGCTAAAACGCTTTAATAAATTTACGAATTAATATTTAAATTACGAAATTAATTTAAGTTTCTTTATATTTGTATAAAATTTATAGTTTAAAAATGATCACAAAATGAAAACAACTTCCATCATTACCCTTCTTTGTCTATCCTTTTTATTCAACACGCAGATAACACAGGCTCAGCCTCATCACTCATGGAGCCACTACGATACGACCGGATTTTATACCCATAAAGTCATCTCCAAGAAAGGATATACGCTTACTTTTGTGAATTTAGACTCTACATTTAATACAAAAGAAATACCGCGACTCATCCATACCTTCTTTAAGGTCTATCCTAAAGAAGTAAAAGCC
>DATGTY010000124.1:0-4412 GCA_035301605.1 Chitinophagaceae bacterium
GTCGGTGCTCGCAAATTACTGGAAAAAACGCCCCAAAGGCAACACTCTAAAACATGAAGCAGTCGGTCAAATACAAACAATAAAAAACACGTAAACACTTATCTATCAAGAGATAACCATACCGTCATATCGGTTAAACCTCTGTTATCCCAAGCATAGTAAGGAATAAGTTTTAAAGGAATCGATCTGTGTTTGCTCGTATTTATAGGACGGTATAATTCTCTCTTCCCCCATTTGGGTTTTATAAATTCTTCTGCATTCCCTGTTAATGCAACCATGGGACTATGATCTATTTTTATGATTTCCGGGGATAATTGAATATCAGATGGTATTGCTATGTTAAAAATATTTTGTTGTGCTGCAAGATCCTTTCCTTCCACGCAATACACAATTGGCCCTCTTTTTACGGCAACTTTATTTTGAGTAGATTCTACAAGCGGATTAGCCTGAACCAACTGTGTAGGCTCTGGCAATACCAACTTCACTTCATCTCCTTTATTCCAATTCCGATTAATTTCAAGATATTGACTAGAAGGTAAATCTTTTTTAAATAGCTTACCGTTTACAAATACTTTAGCCCCCTCACACCATCCGGGAATTCTCAGGAATAAAGAAAATTTATTACCGGAAGCTTTTAACAAAGTAAGGTTCACTGTCCCTTGCCATGGATAATTTGTTTCTTCCTGCAATTCTACCTTTTCTCCACTTCTCAGCCTTGTTGATAACTTATTACTCCCGTATAAATTCAGCCATAGCCCTTTATCAGAAACACTATACACATAATCATCTACCTCTGCAATGGTACGAATCACATTGGGCGGACAACAGAACGACAAAGGAATATATGGCACCCTGTCTTTAGACCAACGAAGTTTAAAAGGTAACTTTGTATTATACGCCATTGGGTTGGCATAAAAATAATCTTTACCATTCAAACTAATACCCGAAAGGATACTATTATATAATGCCAACTCCATTATATCCATATACTTGGCGTCACCTGTTATTTGAAACATTCGCCAATTCCATAAGAGATTACCTATATTGGCACAAGTTTCATTATGTGCTGTAAAGTTAGGGAGTTGATAATCCCTACCATAAGCCTGATGAACCTGTTGTATCTCTTTGGGATGATAAGAAGTGCCATCAGGCGACACCCCATCATATAAAGCACCACAAGCACCTGTGATATACATTTTTCTGTAAACCACATCATTCCAAATAAGATTTAAGGGCTTCAAGAGCGAGCTATCTCCCGTTTCCATAAACAAATCAGCAGCTCCGGCATACAAATAATTGGCTCTTACGGCATGTCCTTTCGCTTTTGTTTGCTCTCTAAAAGGAATACGATCCTGATTCTGATCAGTCCCATTTTTGACTCTGCTTCTCAGGTTAAAAAGTTTCGTGGCCAATTTCAAATACTTCTTATTTTCGGTCGTTCGATATAATTCAATTAAACCCATATAATGGGAAGGACAAACTGCCGTTCTAACATTCTGTGGAGTTATTTTTTTATAAAAATCATTTAAAAAATCAGCGGCTTTTTCTGCTATTTGTAATAAAGAAGTCTTACCGGTAGCACGATAATAAACACATGCTGTAGTCATCAAATGTCCAAAATTATATTCCTCAAAATCCAACTCATCCTGGAATTCATCTTTTTTATCTTTATTATTTCTTTGAGCAATAATCACGGGAGTATGAATATATCCATCCCTTCGCTGTGCTTTCCCTATAACCTTAATTATTTTATCCATTAAACTATCCAGTCCCGGATCTTTTGTTTCACTATATACTGCAGCAACACCTTCTAACCACTTATAAAAATCCCCATCCATAAACGGAGGACCTACATGCTTACCCGTATCCAAGCCGGCAGCTATTTGAAAATTTTTAAAGGCATGACTAACATGAGGATCATTAAATAAATGCCACATATTGGTAATCATCGAATCTCTACAAACATTAAAACGATCTTTCCAGAAACCTCCCGTCCACTCTACATCTCCCATACTTACGCTATTCAATAATGCATAGGGGCTCTTGTTCGTGTTAGTAATTCCTCCATTTTGGGCATAAATAGGCAGGGAAACAAACAAACTAATACCAACAAAAAGAAATAATTTTTTCATGATTTTATTTTTTCAAAACTGTATATTCAATATTATATTCCTTCCCCTTTTCCACTTCCATCTCATACTTATTATGACCTATGCTTTTTATAACCCCTTCCTGGCAAACAGGCTGAGTTTTACTTTGAAAACATAGGGTTCCATTCCCTCCCGCACCTTTAATCTTCATTTTTTGAGTACTACAATATACAGCAATATCTCCATCAGGAGTAGGAACAGTTCCTTTCATCCATTTTAGCCCTCCTAATTTGGGTTGAATAACATAGCTCTTATATCCGGGACCGGTAGGTCTCACACCTAAATAATATTTACCCAACAGATAGATAGGACTGGCTCCCCATGCATGACAAAGACTCTTACCAAAGGGGCGACCATACATTGCATAATTCTCCACTCCGGTGTCTTTGGGATTATATTCTTCCCAGAAAGTAGTTGCTCCGAGTTTAAGCATTCCTCCCCAATAATCCTTTATTTCATTTAACACATAATCCTGCTCTCCCAGAGCACATAAAGCCTCCAATTCATAAAACCGCATATATGGGGTCGTAATTTCAGGTACTTTATCATTCAATAAAACATGATCTTTCACTCCCTCTTTTTGCTTATCATTTAGATAACCAAAAAAGATAGCAAACATATTTGTATAACGTCTTACACTGTTAGTAGGACTACCATTCACAAAGCTGTGTACAAAAGCATGTTTATTTTTATTCCAATAAATATCAAATAGTTTGGATTTAAGTTGGTTGGCCAATTGTTTATAACGGTCAGCATCTTTTTCTTTACCGGCTATTTTAGCACTAATAGCCATTGTTTCCAGGCTTCTGGTAAATAACAATTGTTCAAAGCTTAAAGCGCCCTTTTTACTTAGATTTTTGGCCCAATCGATAAAAACCCAGTCTCCGGGTAATCCTTCCAATAATCCGTTTTTATCCCGACGTCCTAATACAAACTTCATCATACTTTTCATCCTCGGATAAAATTTGCGTATAAAACTTTTGTCCCCCGTATAAAGATAGTAATCATAAATCCCCATAAACCAATAAAAAGTATAATCCATGATGGTATTGATGTGACTACTGACCGGATTTTTACCTCTAAGCGCCAGCAGAGTCCTTCTTACAGTAGGAGAATCAAAATATGAATAATAATTCATTAAATAACTCTGATAAGCATCTCCACTCCAAATCCATCTATCTCGCTTAATCCCATCAATAAAAAATTCCCTCGTATTTAGATGAAAAGTATATTTAGAAACATCATAAATCTCATTAATTTCATCGTCCGAACAGCGAAAGCTTCCCCGCTCCGTAACGGGAGCATATTCATACAACATAGACACCGAATCAATGGTTATATCCGAGCTATACTGAATATTTACATAACGAAAAGCTTTAGAATCCGGCAATATTGAATCGATTGACTCCTCTGATATTATATCTAATCGATCCAATGTTTCGCAGCTATCTACAGATAAAGCCTCTTCTTTTGACTCACCATAGTATATCATCACTTTTCCCTTACCTTCCAAACCATGAAGTTTAATGAAACCAAAAGTTTCCTTCCCAAAATCTATAAACAAAGAATGATTCTTTCTTTTAGTCTTTTTTGCGTATTCCGGCTTAGTGGGTAAATGAAAAGTTGATGGCGGCTGAAGAGAGTCATTTAGATTCCAATGCCCTGCGTTTAACCATGTCGTGCCTGATTGATCAGAAGCCTTCCCTGATTGGTCAATCCATTCTTTATCCTCATAAGTTAACAGCCAGGAAGAGTCAGAAACTATCGTCTTTCCTTTTACATAAATAGCCGGCACAGTAGCTTGATTAAACACTTTTAAACTCAAGCGATGTTTCCCTGCGGGCACTTCAATTTCTTCTGGAGCTCCCATAATGGCTTTCCCATCAATTTTTACATTATACTTTCCTTCAACATAAAGCTTTACCTTTTCCGGCTTTTTCAAATTATAGTCTCTATGAAAATCTATTAACGGATAATGGCTATCCAGCTTCCAAAATGGAGGCAAAAAAGTGTTTCGCTCTGTCCTTCTATTTTGCATTTCGTTACTTAGCCAAATTTCAAAATCTCCGGGATACCAAATCCAGGTCGCCTGTTTTTGAGCAGTAGCAATGCCTTCCATGCAAAATACTAATCCTAATAATACAAGTATTTTTTTCATTTTATAATTATTTATTTTCTTTACTGATTAAAATATTCACAGGACCCAAAAGTCCGGATGATAGTAACTTTTGACCTTTTAATCGGAATTTTGCATTGGTGTGA
>DATGTY010000125.1:0-6224 GCA_035301605.1 Chitinophagaceae bacterium
CCATACCACATTGGATTAAAACCACCGCCGGCGCCACCAATGGGTCGCATATCATACTCATTGATTACACCATCGTTATTTATATCTTTATAAATTAAATCTCCGGGAAGTAAGGTTGAGTTTCCATGCCCATCAACATTGACAGCGTAGTTATTGATTTGCTCCTGCGACTGAAACTGTCCTGACACTTCATACCCCCAAAAGATTCCTTCCCATCGTTCTTCAGATGAATTTCGGTATCTATCCCATGAATTCCCAAAAGTAGGATGGTATGAATGTAAGAATTTCTGTCGAGCATATCCGATATTTGCCCTTACGCTATAGGTGAAAGAATTTCTCTTTCCTCCGGAATAACTCAGAGAAACCTCTCCTCCAACCCGGGCATCACTATTCTGATTAAGTTGTGGCAAATCATATCCCAATAAAGCAGGGATGACAGCCTCATAGCGATTTCCCAATAATCCCGTACGTTTTCTATGAAAATAATCGAGCGATCCTGAGATTTTTCCATCCCACAGACCAAAATCAGCTCCTATGTCAAAAGTCGTAGCCGTGAACCAGGTAATATTGTCCACCGGAACACCTTTATTCTTTGAAGTATTAATCGTCTCTCCATTAAAGATATATTTTCCAACACCATAAGTATATCCGGTATAGTACTCATAATTCCCAATGGAAATATTATCATCTCCCAACTTTCCGTAAGACACTCTAAACTTCAAATTAGTCAATGCACTTTCCTCTCCTACAATATTCTTAAAAAAAGGTTCGGTTGATATGCGCCATCCTGCTGAGGCTGCAGGAAAGAAGCCCCATCTATGGTTAGGAGGAAATTTCCAGGAAGCATCATAACGTCCTGAAAGTTGTAAGTAATACTTCTGTGCATAGTTATAAGAGAACCTTCCATAATATCCTATTCTGGCAGAATCAGCAATAAGGTCATGATACGCCTGTGCATCAATCGTATTCGGAAATACGATATCTAACTCATTCACAGGAGGCACATTATGAATATGCTGATCATGTCCTTTACTATTTCTCCACTGCGTTCCTACAAGCGCAGAAATATGATGCTTATCAAAGGTTCTGTTGTAATCTAATTGCAGCTTTCTGCTAAAAGTCACAAAATTTTTATACCCTCTTTCCTGCCACGGATTGCTACTCCCTCCTGTGGGATTATATTTATCATTAACCGGATCATAAGTATAAGTAGTATAAGTGAATTCGTGATTTTGAATATAATTATGTGAAAATTCATAGAAAAATTGTCCTCTTAACGATAAGCCTTCTACAGGTAAATCATATTTTGCATGAAAAGTCACATCAAATACCCGCCAATCACTGGTGTATTTTCCTGCATCCTCATAATTCCAATAAGCCGCATTTGTCTTACTATGAGACCCTAGAGTATTTAAATATTCCGGATTATTATTCGCGTAAGGATGCTCCATGGGGGTATTACGCATTGCGGCAAATAAGGGTTGCCAATAATCATCAGTTCCCGGCACGCCCGGATTAACACGAGATTCTATCCGACCACTTAATTCGGCTCCCACCTGCAATCTGTCTTTTATCCTGGTTGTAACATTTACCTGCGCATTCGTTCTATTAAATTTATATTGATTAAATACAGCATCCTGGTCGAGCCTTGTAAAAGAAATATAATAGTTTGTTTTATCTGAGCCTCCGGAAGCATGC
This sequence comes from Chitinophagaceae bacterium, assembly GCA_035301605.1. Classification (GTDB taxonomy): domain Bacteria; phylum Bacteroidota; class Bacteroidia; order Chitinophagales; family Chitinophagaceae; genus FW021-bin31. The sequence goes on from DATGTY010000125.1 coordinate 1,699, forward strand.
GCATTAACCGAGGACATGGGCGCATTCTTTTGAAAAATCAGTGAAGGCCAATCATAACTTTGAAATTGCACAGGGTACTTTGTCTTGCCGGGATGTTTCCATTTATCAAGCTCTTCAGGCGAAATATTCGTAGATCCGGTAGAATTGATCTGTGCTTCCGCAGCATATCTTTTCCACTTATATGCACTCGTCAAAACATCATTAGCGTAAGTCGTCATGTTTTGCCAGCCATAGTACGCATCTATTCCTATCTCTGTAGGCGTATTCAGGCTACCATGTTTTGTTTCTACAACCACAACACCATTTGCCGCCCTTGAGCCATAAATGGCAGCAGCGGCACCTTTTAAAACAGAAATACTTTCAATATCATTGGAAGATATATTGTTAAACTGTCCTTCACTTACAATGACCCCATCCACTACAAAAAGAGGGGTTCCCATATTCCTTATTTGAATATTCGCAGTCGAACCCGGTCTGCCTTCGGATTTCCTGAAAGAGACGCCTGATATCTGCCCGGCCAGCATATCACTCACCGTTGAACCGGCATGAATTTTTTCAAGCTCTTCACTAGACACACTAGAAACAGCACCGGTAATATCCCTTCTTTTCTGCGTTCCATAACCTATCACAACCGCCTCTTCCAACTGATTTAATGAATAAGACAGTTTTACATTTAAGACTGTTTTACCGTTCAATGGAACCAATCGCTTCTGATAACCAATATAAGAGAAAACTAAAGTATCTCCTCCTTCAGGAACATCCAATTCGTAAAATCCCTTGGCATTTGTTACCGTTCCTGCGCTCGGATCCTTTTTTACATGAATCGTTACGCCAGTAAGCACATTTCCATCCTTATCTGTGACCGTTCCTTCTACATGAATATCTTGACTAGTCTCTTTCAAGACAGGATCCTCAAGTTTACCTTCAGGAACAATCACAATTAAATTGTTTGGCAACAATTTAAAGCCAACCTCATTCGGAATCAATATATCGCTGAGGATATCATGCACGGTTTCTTCTTCGGCATGAACCGATACCCGGCTTTTATTTTTCACCAATTCCAACGAGTAAATAAAATGATAATCTGTTGCTTTTTCTATATGATTTAAAACTGCTCCTATAGAAACATTTTCCATTGTCATGGACATTTTCTCAGTCTGAGAAAAAGCTGAAGCAGACGCGCTAAATACGCCAATAAAAGTCAACAAAATAGCCAGTTTCATTGCTATCAAAATTTTTTTGTACCTGATAGCGGACACACCTATCTCCAGGTCATTGTTTTTTTTCATACTTTTGATTTTGGAAGTTAGTGCTGATGTAACATATCCTTGATATTCATCCCGGATTAGTATATTACATCAGCAGAATTTGACTCTGCCCTCCGTTGCCGCGGAGGGTTTTTTATTCCATTTAGTGCTTAACCCGGTGTAAATAAAGTAATACTACGCATCATACTTGTTTTTTTGTTAATAAATATATATTTCCCTTCCTGACTTTTTATACTGAAACTGCAAGGTCATTTTCAATGCAGTTAAAGCTTCTTGCAGGTCTTCTTTTTGTAAATAACCGTTTACTCTTTTATTCATCAATGTTTTATCTTTGAATATAATCTCCACGTTATATTTATGCTCTAAAGCATTGACAATTTCTTTAAACTTCTGGTTGTTAAAAACCAATTTCCCTTCCTTCCAGGAAGAATAAAAAACCGTATCTACCTTCAAAATATTTACTTCTCCGGATAAATAATTAACAGCAATCTTTTGCCCCGGTTCTATTCGCTTCTCCACCTTCTTCCCTTCCATATTCGATTCAAATAATATTTTCCCTGAAGTCAAAACAGTTTCAACTGTAGAATCATCAGCATAGGCCGTTACATTAAACCGCGTTCCCAAAACCTTTATACTGGCATGCGCAGCATTTACAATAAAGGGCATATTCTTCATATCAGCGATGTCAAAAAAAGCTTGACCATTTAATAACAACTTTCGAGTTCCTTGCTTCTCATTCATTATAAAATGAATTTTCGTTCCTCCATTTAACCAAACGGTAGAACCATCCGGGAGTTCAACTTTTTGTCGTTTGCCCGGCAAAGTTTGCGTTTCTGTATCATACTTAGTAAACACCTTTTCCCTATCCCATAAAGTAAACTTTTCACCGGCCAACCCTAGCGAGAATCCGCCAATAGAACCATTCCACCAAAGTGAAAATGCTAAAATGACAACTACCGCAGCCGCCATGCTCCCGCCCCAGATAAAGATATTTTTCAAACGCTTTTTCCGCCTATTTCCACTATCTTTTTTCCTCATTTTAGACCAAGTTTCTTCCCAGCCTTTATCTACATCAAATTGAGAACCACTCGTCACCGTGCTGATCGTGTACCACAAATCCCAAAGCTGCTCAAACTCTTCAAAAGCCTCAGGATGTTGCTCCAGCCATTTTTCGACCTCCTCGCTTTCGGTTTTCTCTGTTTCTCCTGCAATATACTTCAACAACAGGCGTCTTATTTCTTCATCAGCAGGAGGCATAAAAGGGGGTTTATATACATGACAGTTTAATCAAACCATACCCTTACAAAAAAAATAATTATTTTTAAATCTTTGCATTTATCGAAAAAAATACTAATCTTGACATAAGAATAAAATTCAGAAATTTTAGATGGAAGAGCAGTACAAAGCCAATAGTGAAAAAATTCTAAATTTACTAAAACAAGGCGATGAATATACCTATGAACTTATCTTCAGAAGGTATTATGCCAGCCTTTGCAGCTTTGCCACCCGCTTCGTTAATCAACCGGAAGTAGCCGAAGAAATTGTACAAAATATCTTCTTAAATTTATGGGAACATCGAACCACAATAAACATAGACCGCTCTCTAAAATCCTATTTATTTCGCTCTGTATATAATCGATGTAATAATCATTTGGCACATTTAAAAGTAAAGAACAATTATCTGCGCTTTGCAGAAACACAAAACAGGGAAAACCAATTTTCGGCTAGTCAAACATCAAATAATTTCAGAGATACAGAATTAGACGAAATAATAAAAACTGAGATAGAAGCACTTCCTGAATCATGTAAAAAGATTTTTAAGATGAGCAGATTTGAGGGATTAAAATATAAAGAGATTGCCACCTATCTCAATATTTCCCAAAAAACGGTAGAGACTCAAATTTCCAGAGCATTAGCAAAATTAAGAGAGGAATTGAAGGAATACAGAATATCCTAAATTCCCCTCATTTCGATCAAATACCAGTCTGCCTATTCCTCATGAATCACCTCCTGATTCATTTTCTTCAGCTCATCTTCATCAAACTTCATCTCTTCCCTGTCATAGGTCATCAGCCCATTTACTTCCACCTCCACATCGGTAGTCTGGGTGTAAACGGCTGCAGATAATCCTTTCTTTTTCAACACTTTCAAACTATCTATCATTGAAGCATATTTTTCATGTAGTGCCTTGTCGGAAGTTGATGTTTTATAATGCTTAGGCGCTTTAGAAAAATCCTTTAACCAAAGATGTCCTTTCACTACCAATGCCTGACCTCCATATTCTCCTAATACAGAAGCTCGCCCATCTTCTATTGGGAACATTCCGGGCCCCGGATATTCATGTAAATCATGCATGTCACCTACGCCACGGTCTGCCCATCCACTTGGCGCATCTACCAACCGGGAAGGATCTAAATCTGCTACCAACTTCGCCACTTCTTTGGTTTGAAACTGCCCCCATCCTTCATTAAACGGCACCCAGGTAACGATGCTGGGATGGTTATAACGATCATCTATCATCTGTTTTAATTCTTTCTTAAAATCATGAGCAGACTGAGCTACGCGCTTGATATCCTTTTGTTTTCTACTGATTCGTTTATCTCCACTGGGCATATCCTGCCACACCAATAAACCAATCTTATCACAGTAATAATACCACCGTCGGGGCTCTACTTTCACATGTTTTCTAATCATATTAAAACCCCATGCTTTGGTTTTCAAAATATCAAATTTCATGGCTTCATCCGTAGGTGCAGTATAGAGTCCATCCGGCCAATATCCCTGATCTAAAGGACCAAATTGAAACAATGGTTTATTGTTTAAAAATATTCGTGTAATACCTTCCTCATCTTTCCCTAAACTAATCTTCCTCATACCAAAATAACTCTGTACTTCATCTATTTTCTCTCCCTCTTTGTATATAGCAACCTTTAAATCATAAAGAAAAGGATGTTGAGGCGACCATAGTTTCATATTATTGACAGGAAGGGTCAATTTTTCTCCTAAAACACCTTTTGTCTTTGATACATTTTTCCCATCAAAAGAAGCCACTGCTTGAACTTCATAATGAGTCGAGTTTGTATTCGCATCAACCTGCAATTGCAATGTTTTATTATCAATATCAGGAACCATTTTCAAGTCCTTAACAGCCACCTGAGCCACCGGCTCCAACCACACGGTCTGCCAGATACCGGAAGATGCGGTGTACCAAATACCATGCGGATTTAACGATTGTTTTCCTCGTGGTTGAAAACCTTT
>DATGTY010000126.1:0-5633 GCA_035301605.1 Chitinophagaceae bacterium
CGAATTTACGAAGAATTTGATGGTGATATTGAATTCCCTGAATTTGATGTAAAGAAATGGGAAATGACGGGAATCGAACCTCATGAACCGGATGAGAAAAATAAATTTTATTATGCTTTTCAACTATGGAATAAAAAATAACTTGTTGATAGTGGTCGCATAAGGGAGAAACCAATAAACTCATTCAGCTTTGGCATCACCCACCTATCCACTTTCCCATCAAAACAACATCTTCATACATTCCATGATCCAAATAAATTGCTCTTGCCTGACGTCCTTCTTCATGGAAACCAAAATTTCGGAAAAGCCTAATTCCTTTTTCATTATTTGCCATTACTTCCAGCTGAATACATTTAATAACGGTCTGAGTCTCTAGCCATTGCATCACATCATTCATCAAGCGTCGTGCAATCCCCAAATTCCAATGAGACGATTTCACAGCAATATCTAAGCTTGCTATATGTTCTTGCTTTTGCCATTCATATTGCATCAATGTCAGACCACCCACCAGTTCTTTCTCCGTGACCGCTACTATAAACAGGCTATTCTTATTATCCGTATAAGTCTCAATACGTTCTTTCATTTCCTCCACCGTTGTCCTATCTGCTTCGCTCGGACTCACTAACAAGAAAGCACTTTCCCGGGCTACCTGCTGAAAAAGAGCAAGCAAAACGGGGGCATCATCGGAAATAACTTCCCGAATATGCATCTGTTCTCCGGAGGCTAGTAAATACGACACCCCCTAAAGTTACAATATTTATTGAATTTTATCTATTCCCAAAAAAGGCTGTAATACTTCAGGAATTCGAATACCTTCTTTCTCCTGGTTATTTTCCAAAAGACCGGCCAATATTCTGGGCAATGCCAAAGAGCTACCATTTAAAGTATGTAGCAATTGTTTTTTACCATCTTTTCCTTTCATTCTGATCTTCATTCGATTAGACTGATACGTTTCAAAGTTAGAGATAGAGCTTACTTCCAGCCAGCGTTCCTGAGCAGCGCTATAAATTTCGAAATCATAAGTCAATGCAGAAGTAAAACTTAAATCACCTCCACAAAGCCTTAATATCCTATACGGTAATTGCAAGCTTTTCAATAGGCTCTCAACCTCTCCAACCATTTCATTCAAAACATCATAAGAGGTTTCCGGCTTTACCACGCGAACCAATTCCACCTTATCAAACTGATGCAAACGGTTTAATCCTCGTACATCTTTCCCATAAGAACCGGCTTCCCTGCGAAAGCAAGGCGTATAACCAGTCATCTTCACCGGCAAATCATCTTCCTTTAAAATACTATTTCTGTAAATATTAGTCAATGGCACTTCGGCGGTAGGAATCAAATAGAGATTATCTTCTCCCGCATAATACATTTGACCTTCTTTATCAGGCAGTTGCCCTGTACCATAAGCAGAGGCTTCATTTACCATCAATGGAGGCTGGTAAGGCGTATAACCATTTTGAATATTAAATTGCAGAAAATAACTAATCAGCGCCCATTGCAACTGCGCTCCTTTCCCTTTATATAGCGGAAAGCCACTGCCGGTAATCTTATTCCCTAATTCAAAATCTATTAAATCATATTTCTTCGCCAATTCCCAATGAGGTAAAGCCTTACCTGCAAATTCAGGTATTTCACCATGCCGGCTTATGACTACATTATCATCTTCACTTTTCCCTTGCGAAACGGATTCATGCGGTACATTAGGGATTTGTACCAACAGTTGCTCTAGTTCTTCTGAAGCTTCTGATAATTCTTTTTGTAGCGGCTGATTGTGCTGTTTTAGTTCAGCCACTTCTCTTTTTTTCTGTTCAGCTTCTTCCTTTTTTCCTTCGCGCATCAGTAATCCGATAGCCTTAGAAGATTTATTAAGCTCCGCCTGATTCTGGTCAATCTCCGTTTTCAAACTGCGCTGCTTCACATCTAATTCTAGAATCTGTTCAATAAGTTCTTTAGCCTCAAAATATCTTTTAGTAAGCTGCTGTATAATTTCGTCTTTATGCTGGCGTAGTCTATTTATTTCTAACATTTTCTTTTTTGTTGCAAAGATAAGGTCTAATTCGACAAACAGATAGTGAGCGAAGCCGAACTATCAATAACCATATTCCAGTCAACGGATAGTGAGCGAAGCCGAACTATCAATAACCATATTTATCTTTCCATAAATTTTTCAAATAATTCCTTAATTTATTTTCTCTCGGATTATCCCCCGGACTATAAAAAGCTGTATTTGAAATTTCTTCCGGCAAATACTCCTGATAGGCAAAATTCTGCTCATAATCATGGGCATATTGATATTCCTTTCCGTAGCCCTGTTTCTTCATCAGAGAAGTCGGCGCATTCCGAAGATGAAGCGGAACAGCTAAATTCCCGGTTTTCTTAACTACTCTTTGTGCTTGATTAATGGCCATATAACTGGCATTGCTCTTGGGCGAACTTGCCAAATAAGTTGCACATTGGGAAAGAATAATTCTGGATTCAGGATAGCCAATCACATTGACTGATTGAAAAGTATTAGAAGCCAAAACCAATGCCGTAGGATTCGCATTTCCAATATCTTCTGATGCCAATATCAACATCCTTCTGGCAATAAATTTCACATCTTCGCCTCCTTCAATCATCCGGGCTAACCAATATACCGCTGCATTTGGATCACTCCCTCGAATTGATTTAATAAAGGCAGAAACCACATCATAATGTTGTTCTCCGCCTTTATCATATACAGCCACTTGCTGCTGAGCAATAGCCATCACCTCTTTATCGGTAATTACAATTTGCCCCTTCTTTTCTGCTTTCTCGGAATAGAGTGTTTCCACCACCAACTCCAACAAATTCAAAATTTTACGTGCATCCCCATTAGAGAGTTGAAGAAAAGCTGTTGTTTCCTTAAGTTCAATATCTAAAGAAGACAACCATTGATCCGCATGCAAAGCAGCATGCACCAATCCCAATAGCTTTTCCTCTTTTAAGGTCTTTAATACATAGACCTGACAGCGAGATAAAAGTGCTGAATTCACTTCAAAAGAAGGATTCTCTGTTGTTGCACCAATCAAAGTAATTGTTCCATCTTCGACAGCTCCCAGGAGTGCATCCTGCTGACTTTTATTGAACCGATGAATTTCATCGATAAATAAAATAACATTATCCATTTTCTGAGCCGTAGCAATTACTTTCCGCACATCTTTGACTCCGGACGAGACTGCACTCAAAGTAAAAAAGGGAACTTTTAATTCATTTGAAATAACTTTAGCCAACGTCGTTTTTCCTATTCCCGGAGGTCCCCATAATATCATGGATGGAATTTTCCCTCTATCCATCATATTTTTAAGTACCGCATCTGCTCCTGTCAAATGTTCCTGTCCTACAACATCCTCCAGTCTCTGAGGGCGCATTCTTTCTGCCAAAGGGCTTGCAGGTCTTTCCATATCAAAAATTATTACACAAAAAAATACTGCCCTTTTCGAGGGCAGCACAAATGTAAAACTATATATTCAACTCTCTAAGAATCGTTCTGCCTTAAATATGCCAATATTTGCCGAGCTTCTTCTTTAGTCACTCCCTGGTCAGTCATCATTGTGCCATTAAATTCTTTTAATAAGGCTTTTGCAACCGGATCTTTTTGAAGCATTTCTGCAGGATTCGTTATCATGTTCAGAATCCATTCCGGAGTTCTTATTTTAGTAATATTCTTCAACCCGGGACCTATCATAGCTTGAGTTCCCAACTGATGGCAGGTCATACATTTCGTACCGAAAATATTCTTCCCTTTTGCAGCCATCGCTGCATCTATTTGATCAGGAATATCCACCTTTGTAAATTCGCCAACTCCTTTGCTATCACTTGCCTTAGTGACATCAATAGTTCCACTTTCATTGCCGGAGGAATTATCGGAAGAAGAAGTATTTCCCGATTTTGAATTTCCGCCTCCACAGGCATAAAGTCCCAGTGCAATAACAACCAGTGACAACTGTATGATTCTTTTCATAAACTATCTCTTATTTTAATTTACAATTTTTCTTCTTTCGGTAAATTAAGATTCGTAATATACCCTTTCCCTTCTCTAATATCGCTAGCAAGCTCCTGAATAGAAGTCTCTGCAAAAAGATCTTTCAAACCTTCTCTATATTTTTTAAATTTAGAATGAATGGGACAAGGACGTTCTTCAGAACATTCCTTTAGACCTAAAGCACAATTATAAAAGAAATCCCCACAATCCAACACTTCCAGAATTTCCAATACCGAAATAGGTCTGCTGTCTTCTTCCAAATAAAAACCTCCATTAGGCCCTTTAGCAGAGCTAATTAATTTGGATTTCACTAAGTTTTGAAGAATTTTCCCTGTAAAATACAATGGAGATTCAATCTCCTTGGCTATTTCTTTGATACCTAAGCGCTTGCCATTCTCACTATGTATAGCAACGAAGACAGAAGCCCTTAGGCCATATTCGCATGTTTTTGAGAACATAAAGTATAAAATAATTAATAAAAAAATTGTTAATATACAGCTTCTGCCCCAAATATCAAAAGCCAATTTATAATTTTAGAAGGATAAAGTTACCTTTTTCTTTTCAATAAAAAAAGCAGACTTTCTGGGTTAGCACTCCATCTTTCTAAGTATAGCATCCCTAACAATAAATAGACGCACCTAATCGTCTATTTCTAACCAATAAAATACACAATATTCTCTCTCTAAAAGAAACTATCCCTCCAATAATCAAAAACCGCTCCAAAATTTTTCTACAGATTATTATTGTTTTTTTAGATTAACATCAAAAAATCTACCTTAGCACACAATCTATTGAAATCGCATAATCATGGAAGAAATAAAAGCATTGATTACAGAAGAGTTATCCACCTTCGATGATAAATTTAAGGAGATTGTAAAAAGCAGAGTATCTTTATTAGATCGGGTGATGCATTACATCGTAAAGCATAAAGGGAAACAAATCAGACCAATGTTTGTCTTTCTTTCCGCCAAACTAGTGGGAGAGGTTAATGAATCTACTTACCGGGCTGCAGGATTAGTAGAGCTCCTACATACGGCTACTCTGGTTCACGACGACGTAGTGGACGAAGCAGATAAAAGAAGAGGGCGTTTTTCTATCAATGCGTTATGGAAAAACAAAACAGCAGTTTTAGTCGGAGATTATCTCCTCTCCAAAGGTCTCTTACTCTCTCTGGATAATGGCGATTTTAGGATATTACAGCATTTATCTACAGCTGTAAAACAAATGAGCGAAGGAGAGCTTTTACAAATAGAAAAAACACGGAGACTCGATATAAAAGAAGAAGTCTATTTTGAAATAATCAATGGAAAAACGGCCTCCCTATTGGCTTCATCCTGTGCTGCAGGAGGCTATTCAACGACTCAGGATTCAGAAATCTCCGAAAAGCTCCGTTCTTTTGGTCAAAAAGTAGGTATGGCCTTCCAAATTAAAGATGATTTATTTGATTATGGGAATCAAAAAATAGGAAAACCAACAGGAAATGATTTGCGAGAAAAGAAAATAACCCTACCTCTTATTTATACCCTAAAAAAAGTAGATAAAAGTACCAAAAGACATCTTATCAACATCGTCAAGAATCAATCTCACAAAAAAAATAAAGTCAATGAAGTGATTGAGTGTGTAAAAG